>DASYFU010000379.1:0-2190 GCA_036498225.1 Gaiellaceae bacterium
CTTGTCCGGCCTCCGCTAACGCTTCGCGTTAGCTCCGGCTTTGGGTGTTCGCGCTCTAGAGACGCTTAGGCGCCTCTAGGCGTACAGCTCTTCGATCTGGCCGGCGTAATGCTCGTGGACCACGCGGCGCCGGAGCTTGAGCGTCGGCGTGAGCTCGCCGGCCTCCTGCGTGAAGTCGCGCGGGAGGATTGCGAAGCGCTTGATCTGCTCGACGCGCACACGGTCGCGATTGACCTCGTCGACGAGCTCCTGCGCCAGCTCCTGTGAGTCGCGCCCGGTCGCGTTCACCTCGTCCCAGTCGAGCGTCAGCAGCGCAGTCACGTACGGGCGCCGGTCGCCGACGACGAGCGCCTGCGATACGAAGCGCGACGCCTTCAATGCGTTCTCGAGGTTCTGCGGCGAGATGTTCTTCCCGCCCGCGGTGATGATGATGTCCTTCTTCCGGTCGGTGATCTTCACGAAGCCGTCCGCGTCGATCTCGCCGACGTCTCCGGTGCGGAAGAACCCGTCCGGCGTGAACGCAGCAGCGGTGGCCTCGGGGTCCTTGAAGTATCCCTTGAAGACGCTGTCGCTGCGCACGAGGATCTCGCCGTCGTCCTCGATGCGGATCTCGCTTCCCTCGACGGCGCGACCGACCGTGCCGAACCGGTAGTCGTCGGGATCGTTGACGCTCAGTGAGCTCGACGTCTCCGTCAAGCCGTAGCCCTCGATCACGAGCATGTTCAACGAGCGGAAGAACTCGAGCACGTCGACGCCGAGCGGCGCGGCTCCGGAGATGCCGATGCGGATGCGGCCGCCGAGCCGTTCGCGCACCTTCTTCAGCACGAGCACGTCGGCGATGCGGCCCTGCACGCTCGTCGGGCTCTTCGTCGCGCCGACGCGCAGCGCCCACCGTCCGATCGCACGCTTCACGCCGCTCGACCGCTCGATCTCGCCGACGACGTTGGCGTGGATCTTCTCGTACACACGCGGGACCGCGGGAAGGATCGTCGGGTGTGTCCGCTGAAGCGCCTCGGGAACGCGCGCGACGTCCGAGACGAGCGCGAGCGTCGAGCCGTGGAACGAGGCGCCCTGGTGCGCGATCCGCGCGAAGCTGTGCGCCATGGGGAGGAAGAGGAGGACGACGTCGTTCTCGTCCTGCAGCGTGTTCCGCACCCGGATCGCAGCAGTGACGAGATTCTTGTGGCTGAGCATGCAGCCCTTCGGCGGGCCGGTCGTGCCGGATGTGTAGATGAGCGTCGCGATGTCGTCCTCCGCGACCTGTTCGGGCTCGTCGGCGCCGGCGCTCTGCTCGAACGCGTCGAGCTCGTCGAAGCGTACGAGGGGGCCGGAGAAGACGGATGCGAGCTTCGCCTGCTGCTCGTCGTCCTCGACGAAGGCGAGCACGGCCTCGGAGTGGCCGAGGATGTACTCGCATTCGGCGGCGCTGTTCGTCGGATAGAGACCGACGACGACGGCGCCGATCGACATGATCGCCCAGTCGAGGAGGATCCACTCGAGTCGCGTGTGTGCGGCGACGGCAACGGCGTCGCCGCGGCGGACGCCTCGCGCCAGGAGCGCGCGGGAGAGCGCGTCGACGCGGGCGGCCGCGTCGTCCCAGGACACGTCGCGCCACCCGTCCGGCTGCTCCTCGAGATACGCCGGCGTGGGCCGCTTCTGGTCGAGCACGTAGCGCCAAAGCGCAGGAGCGGTGCGGGTCTCGAGCGGCATGGAGTGATGGTAGGCCAAAGGAGAAAGGCGACCTGACTAGAATTCGTGTCATCCCATGAGGACGATCTGGAACGGATCGATCAGCTTCGGGCTGGTCAACATCCCGATCGGGCTGGCGCTCGCCACCCAGCGGAGCGACGTCGCCTTCCGAACGCTGCACCGGGAGTGCGGCACGCCGATCAAGCAGAAGCGGTGGTGCCCGTTCCACGAGCGCGAGGTCGAGGCCGACGAGCTCGTCAAGGGCTGGGAGGTGGCGAAGGGCGAGTTCGTCCTCGTCGAGGAGTCCGATCTCGAGGCGGTCGCGCTCAAGCGCTCGCAGTCGATCGAGATCCTCCGCTTCGTCAAGCTCGAGGACGTCGACCCGGTCTACTTCGACCGCACGTACTACCTCGCGCCCGCGTCCGCCGACGCGCAGCGGCGCCCGTATGTCCTTCTCCTGCGCGCGATGCAGGATTCCGGGATGGCGGCGGTCGGCAAGTT
>DASYFU010000380.1:0-4950 GCA_036498225.1 Gaiellaceae bacterium
GCGGGAACGTCTGCGAGAGCGTCAGCGTGACGCCGCCGTCGACGGTCAGGTTCGCGCCGGAGACGTAGGAGGACTCGGGGCCGGCGAGGAACGCCACGACGCTCGCCACCTCGTCGGTCGATGCGATCCGGCGCAGCGGCACGCGCTGCTCCCGCTGCTTGACGATCTCGTCGGCGCCGAACGACGACGACATCGGGGTGCTCATGAAGCCGGGGCTGATCGCGTTCGCGCGCACGCCCCGCGGCCCCCACTCGAGCGCGGTCTGTCGTGTGAGCGCGCCGACCGCCGCCTTGCTGACGCAGTACGAGACCGCGCCGATCGTCGGGCCGCGCTCGGCAATCGAGGAGACGTTGACGATGCTGCCCGTCCCGTTGGCGAGCATGGAGCGGCCGAACGCACGCGTGCAAAGGAAGTAGCCGTGGAGATTGACGCCGAGCGTGAGGTTCCAGAGCGCGAGCGAGTGCTCCGCGAGCGGTTCGCGCTGATACACGGCGGCGTTGTTCACGAGCACGCCGCAGGGCCCCACCTCGCGCGTGACGCGCTCGGCGACCTCGTCGACGCGGCCGGCGTCGGACACGTCGCACGCGAGTGCGAGCGCGCTGCGGTCGGACGTCGCCTCGAGGCGCGCGACCAGAGGGTCGAGCGCCTCGAGCGACACGTCGAGCAGGACGAGGGACGCGCCGGCGGCGGAGAGCGCCTCTGCGACCGACGTGCCGAGGCCGCCGGCGGCGCCGGTGACGACCGCGACGACGCCGTCGAGGTTTCCGCTCATGACGTTCGGCCCTGCCAGCCGCCCGCGCGCGCCTGCGCGAGCGCGCCGTCGACGGGGACGTTGATCCCGTTCAGATAGGACGCGCCGGGGCCGGCAAGGAAGGCGACGACGCGGGCCACCTCCGCCGTCTCGCCGACGCGCCCGAGCGGGATGTTGTGCGTGCGCTGCCGCAGCCGCTCCGGGTCGCCGGCGATGTCCGCCGTCATCGGCGTGTCCATGAAGATCGGGCTGACGGCGTTCGCGCGGATCCCGTACGGGCCCCATTCGGCCGCGATCTGACGCGTGAGCGCGAGCACGCCGGCCTTGCTCGCGCAGTACGCCCCGTTCGCGATCGACGGCGCCTCGCCGGCCGCCGAGGAGACGTTGACGATCGCGCCGCCGCCGCCCGCGCGCATCAGCGCTCCGAACGTCTGGGTCGCGAGGAAGTAGCCGGTCAGATTGACCTCGATCACGCGATCCCACAGCTCGACCGGGTGCTCCTCGAGCGGAGCCCGCTCGAGGATTGCGGCGTTGTTGACGAGGATGTCGCAGCGTCCGTGCACCTGCTGCGTCTCCGCCGCCGCCGCTTCGAGCGCCTCGCGGTCGGTGACGTCGCAGGTGAGCGACAAGAGCCCGTCGCGCTGGACCGGACGCGCGTCGAGCAGGACGGGCGTCGAGCCCGCCGCGAGCAGCTCGTCGACGATCGCGGTGCCGAGGCCGCCTGCGGCTCCCGTGACGACGGCGATGGTGCCGGCAAGGTCGGTCATGCGAGCCGCGCGAGTGTCTCGTCGCGCTCGACGACGTGGACGACGAGCCGCGAAGCGTGGTGCGCGTCGTGATGCACGCGATTGAAGGCGGGCTGCAGCTCGGTGGACTCGGCCGGTAGCGCACCAGTCTGCGGGTTGCGCTCGTAGCGGGGGAAGCTGCCGCTCGTCACGAGCACGCGCACGCGATGTCCCGGGCGAAAGACGTGCGCCGTGCCGCCGAGCTCGACGACGAGCTTGTAGACCTTGCCCGGCTCGAGGAGCGAAGGCGCGGTGCGCGACGTGCGATAACGGGCGCGGGCGACGCCGTCGACGACGTTCAGCGCCCGGCCGTCGGGGCGTACGTCGGCGAGCGTGGCCATGAAGTCCGTGTCGGGCGCCGTCGAGGACACCTGCAGCACGAGCTGCACCGGGCCGACGATCTCGAGCGGCCGGTCGAGCGGTGCCGTCGTGTAACAGAGCACGTCGTTGCGTTCCTCGAGCGGAGCCTGATCGCGCGGGCCGGAGTTCGCCGCGATGTGCAGGCCGGGCAGGAACGTCGTGCCGCCGACTGTCGGCGCGGGCGAGCCGGGATCGTACTTGTAGAGATCCTCCGGCTCGTCGGCGGGTGGACGCAGCTCCAACGTGCCGTCGCCGCGCACGCCATTGGCGTGACCGCCGCTGTGCAGGAACAGCTCGGTCGCGACCGCGTCCGGCGGCGGCCAGCCGGCCTCGTCGCGCCAGTAGTCGGCGCCCATCACGAACAGCCTGACGGGCGCGTCGTTCTCAGCGCCGTTCTCGTCGCCCTTCACCCAGCGGTCGTACCAGCGCAGCTGCAACACAGTCAGGTTGACCGTCGCGGTGTCCGATGCGACGCCGAACGAGCGGTCCGGGAAGACGCCGGCGAAGACCCCGTGTGCCCAGGGGCCCATGACGAGGCGGCGCTTCCCGCCCGCACCGGAGGCGTAGCCGCGCAGCGTGCCCGGCTGGAAGACGTCGTACCAGCCCCCGATCGAGAGGACGTTCGCGTCGACCGGCGCCGTGGCGGCCGTATGCAGTGTCCCCCAGCGGCCATTCGGAACGGGCTCGCCGAGCCAGTCCGCGTAGTACGGCGCGAGGTCGGCGAAGTCCGGCTGGTCGGCGAGCGGCAGCCGGCGATAGAGATCGTCGGTGCGGTCGTTCGCCGCGAGCACGTCGGGAAGCCGGCCGGTCGCGTCGCGCGCAGCCGCAGGTCCCGCGATGTTCTTCAGCGACCAGTGCAGGTTGAACCCGAGCTCGAACACGCCGTTCCGGTAGATCCAGCCGTCGTAGCAGTCGTCCGTCGCGACGAACGGCGCAATCGCCGCGAGTTGCTGCGGACGCTCGCGTGCAGCCGCCCACTGCGTCGCGCCGCCGTACGACCCGCCGGCCATGCCGACGCGTCCACTCGACCAGGGTTGCGCTGCGACCCACGCGACCGAATCGGCTCCGTCCCGTCCGTCGTCGAGAAAGGGCGTGAACACGCCGCCGGAGCCGAAGCGCCCGCGCACGTCCTGCACGACGACTGCGTAGCCGGCCTGGACCGAGCGCTGGGCGTCGATCGCGAAGTCGACTATGCGACCGGACTCGCGGCTGTACGGGACGCGGTGGAGAAGGGCCGGGAACGGGCCCCGGCCCTCGGGCAAGTAGACGTCGGCGACGAGCTCGACGCCGTCTCGCATCGGCACGACGACGCGTTTCTCGACGACGATGCGCATCGACGGTTGCGCCGCGTCCGTCAGCTCGCGACGGGCGTTCTCGACTCCGCGAAATGCGGGATCACGTGCTTGCCGATCTGGCGGATCGACTCGAGGATCGCCTCCTGCGGGACCGTGCCCATCTGGAGGAGGAACATGATCTCGTCTGCGCCCGCCTCGATCAGGCGCTCGATGTACGCGATGGCGTCGTCGGGGTTGCCGTACGCCTGGTTGATGTTGTAGCGCTGCAGGCCCGACGTGCGGATCTCGTCGATCGAGATCGACTTGATGTCCTCCGAGCCGAACTTCGCCTTGAGCGTGGCCTCCTGCATCGCGAGCAGTGCGGCCTCGTTGTCGACGTCGTAGGTGTCGAGCGACGGCGGCGGCCCACCACGCCACTGCGCGATCGACTCGACGAAGAAGCGCTGGCCGCGGAACCCGATGCGCTGCGCCTCGTCCCGGTCCTCGAGCACGATCGCGGGACAGAGCGCAACGAACTTGTCGTTCACGGTCGCGCCGATCACGTCGTCGGGGTTCCGGTTCGCGATCGCCGTCCGGTAGACCTCGTTCTTCGTCGCGATGTCGTCGGGCCCGGCGAAGCCGAGCGCGAGGGCGCCGATGCCGTGCTCGCCGGAATACGTGAACATGGCCTCGCGCGTGCACGCCATGAAGAGCGGTGGATGCGGGTCCTGCACGGGCTTCGGGAGGATGCGCCGGGGCGGGACCTGAATCAGCTCGCCGTCGTGCTCGAAGATCTCGTCCTGCCACATGCGCGGGAGCATCGAGAGCGACTCGAGCACCTCGTCGAGCGCCCGGTCCTTGTCGATCCCGAAGGCGAGCAGCTCCTCGTCGGTCGCGCCCTTGCCCACGCCGACGTCCAGGCGACCCTCGGACAGGATGTCGAGCATCGCCGTGCGCTCGGCCACGCGGATCGGATGGTTGTACTTGAACGGGAGGCAGGCGACGCCGTGGGCGATGCGGATCCGCGACGTCTTGCCGGCGACGAACGAGAGGAACACCTCCGGCGCGCTCATGTGGGCGTACTGGTGGAGACAGTGATGCTCGACAGCCCAGATGCGGTCGAAGCCCATCTCCTCGGCGAGCACTGCCTGCTCGACGCACTCGTGCATGACGCGCCGCTCGGACTCCGGGGTGGGGCCTGCGATCTGCGCTTCGAAGATCATCGAGAATTCCATGGTGTTCCTTCCACGTGGGCGGGCCGGGGGCCGCGACGGACGAAATGTGGAACGACTATAAAATATATGAAGAGCTGCGTCACCTCAAAAAGTCGGCGAGGGCCTCGCTCGCGAGGGCAAAACGGGCGAGGTGCTCCTCGACGCCGTGGAGGCCGAGGCGGATCGTCCTCACCGCCAGGTGGCTCGCCCCGAGCTCCTGCCATTGCGACGCGGTTGCCCGCCACTCCTCGGGCGACCGGGCGAGGTCGAGCGTGAGGCGCGCCTCGAAGCCGACGTCGCCGGGCTTGCCGGCCTCGCGGCGCCAGCGCCGCATCTCCTCCATCGTGTCCGGCCAGTCGCTCTCGAGCGGGAGGTCGGGAACAGGTAGCTGCATGACGAGCCCGTCGCCCAGCACGGCCGCGCGCCGGCGCGCTCGCTCGACCGAGCCGCCGAACCAGATCGGGATCGGCCGTTGCACGGGAAGGGGATTGACGGAAACGCCCCGCACACGGTCGAAATCGCCTTCGAACGTCACGACGGGCTCGGTCCACAGCTTCCGCAGCAGC
>DASYFU010000381.1:0-3999 GCA_036498225.1 Gaiellaceae bacterium
GGGGCGGCCATCCGGCGGGTTACGGTACCCGCTCACGATGAGCGCTACGCATGCGATCGGCGTCGACCTCGGTGGGACGAAGATCCTTGCAGGCGTCGTCACGCGTGACGGTGACGTGCTTCGCCGGCACGAGCGCGCCACGCCGAAGACCCAGGAGGAGCTGTTCGAGGAGCTCGACGCGGCCGTCGAGCAGCTGATGACGGACGACGTGGCTGCGCTCGGGTTCGGCATCCCGGGGCCGGTCAACCAGCTCACCGGGCAGATCTACGAAGCCGTGAACACGCCGATCGCGGATACCGATTTCCGCGGCCGCATGCACGATCGTTTCCGGCTCCCCGTCGGCATCGACAACGACGCGAACGCGGCGGCCATCGCAGAATGGAAGGCCGGCGCCGCGCGCGACGTCGACAACGTCCTCATGCTCACGCTCGGCACGGGACTCGGTGGCGGCGTCATCGCCAACGGCAAACCGTTCCGCGGCTCGACCGGCGCCGGCGTCGAGCTCGGGCACGTCGTCATCGTCCACGACGGGCGGCCGTGCCAGGGACGCTGCACCGGGCGCGGGCATCTGGAGGCGTACGTGACCGGCGTCGCGGCGACCGCGGCGGCGCAGGAGGCGTTCGGCCCCGCAGCGGACGCGCACCGTCTCGTGCGGCTCGCGAACGAGGGCGACGAGACCGCGCGCTCGATCCTCGCCGACATCGGCCGCCACCTCGGGTCGGGCATGGGCTCCTTCGCGAACATCTTCGAGCCGCAAGTGATGGTCATCGGCGGCGGCTTCGGCGTCGCGTCGTGGGATCACGTCATGCCGGCGGCGGAGGAGATCATGCGCCGCGAGGCGCTTCGTCCCATGCGCGACGAGGTGCGCGTGCTGCGCGCCGAGCTCGGGACAGCGGCGGGATTGATCGGCGCGGCGTTCGTCGCGTTCGAGGCGCTCGACGCGGCGGCGTAGATGCCTCTCGCGGTGTGCGCGACGCCGATCGGCAACCTCGAGGACGTGACGCTGCGCGTGCTCGCGGAGCTGCGCGAGGCCGACGTCGTCCTCTGCGAGGACACGCGGCACACGCGCACGCTGCTCGCGCGTCACGGCATCGACACGCGCGTCCTCTCGTATCACGAGCACAACGAGGCGGCGCGCACGGCGGAGCTGCTGCCGCGGCTCGACGCGGGGGAGCGCATCGCGCTCGTGTCCGATGCGGGAATGCCCGGCATCTCCGATCCCGGTGCGCGCATCGTCCGCGCAGCGCTCGATGCGGGCGTCACCGTCACGGTGTTGCCGGGGCCGTCCGCGGTCGAGACGGCGCTCGTCGCATCCGGGCTCGTCGGAGAGCGGTACCAGTTCGTCGGCTTCCTGCCGCGCGGCGCGAAGGACTGGGATGCGATCGCCGGCGTGTCGTGGCCGACCGTCGCGTTCGAGTCGCCGCAGCGGCTCCCGGCGACGCTGCGGTCGCTGGCGGCCGCCGATCCCGAGCGCGAGGTCGCCGTCTGCCGCGAGCTGACGAAGCGCTTCGAAGAGGTCGTGCGCGGGAGCGCGTCCGAGCTGGCGGCGCGCCTCGCCGAGGCGCCGAAGGGCGAGATCACGCTCGTCATCGGCCCGCGTACGCACGAGACGGCCGCCGACGAGGGCGTGGCTCTCGCGGCCGTGGCCGAGCTAGTCGAGGCGGGCGTTCCGCGCCGCCGCGCGGCCGAGCTGATCGCGCGCGTCAGCGGCATCGCGCGCAACCGGCTCTACCGCGGCTCTCTGTAAGCAGCTTTGACAACGTCCGACGGCGTTGCTAGCTTGCCGCCTCCTTCGTTTTCAATCAAGACAACAGAGGAGGCACCATGCGCCGACCGCTCGTCCTCGTCGCCCTGCTCTTCCTACTATCGGCGCCGGGCGCCTACGCGTGGACGTGGCCCGTGCAGGGGCCCGTCCTGCTCGGGTTCGCGTTCGACCCGAACCACCCGTACGCGGGCGGGCAGCATCGCGGCATCGACATCGGCGCCACGACCGGCAGGGCGGTCGTCTCGCCCGCGGCGGGGACGGTCACGTTCGCGGGGACGGTGCCGACGAGCGGGAAGTCGGTGACGATCGCGACGGCCGACGGCTACTCGGTCACGCTGACACACCTCGGCTCGATCGGCGTCGCCAAAGGTGCGTCCGTGGGCGAGGGAGGCGCGGTCGGGACGGTCGGCCCGACCGGGACGCCGGAGCTCGACGTTCCCTACCTGTACATGGGCGTGCGCATCACCGCCGAGGCGCAGGGCTACCTCGATCCGCTCTCGTTCCTGCCGGCGCTGCCACCGCCCGTGCTGCCTGGGCCGCCGCCGCCGCCGGTGGCGGACCCACCCCCTCCGGTTCAGACGACGACGGCGCCCGACCCCGCGGCTGTGCCGCCACCGGCCGAGACGACGACGACGCCGGAGCCCGACGTGAGTGCGACGACGCCGGCCGAGGCCCTGCCGCCCGACCCGGCGCCGGATGCGACCGCCACGCCGACGAGCACCGACGCCCCCGCACCGGTCGATGCGACGAGCACGCCAACGAGCGGTGCAGGCGACGTCACCACCCCGCCGGACACGAGCACCGACGCGCCCGCGCCGCCGCCTCCCGCCGACGCGGGCGCAAGCGATCCACTGCCGGTGTCCGAGCCGCCGGCGTCGACGCCGATTCCGCCGCCCGCGCAGGCGCTTGCGTCGCAGCCGCCTCATGCGACCGTCGTCAGCCCGGATCCGGGACTCGATCCGACCGCACCGCCCGATGCGCCGACGACGTCTGCGGACGTGCCTGCCGGCGTCGCGCCGGAGCCCGCCGCCGAGCCGGTGCCGACCGCGACCGAGCTCGACTCGCCGCCGACCGTCGCGGTCCTCGACGACGACGCGCTCCGCCTGTACCCGTCGCCTGCGTTTGCGACCGTGGTCGCCGTCGTCGCGCGGCCGCAGCCTCGAGCGCGCACGCTGACCGGTCCGCACGCCACGTCGCCGCACGCCGTCTCGGCCGCACCGTCGACCGTCCGGCGGCGGATTCGACGCACGCCGGTCCTCGTGCCTGCGCCGCGCCGCCACCCGGTGGTTCCGTTCGCCGCTCCGGCAAGGCCGATCGTCGAGCGCACGCGGCACCGTCACGCGGCGTGGCCGCTCTATCTCCTGCTCGCGTTCACGTGCGCGGCCGGCGTGAAGGCCGTTCGTATGATCTCTAGCTCCTCGAAGAAGTCCGAAGGAGCGCACCCTGTCGCAGTCGCAGAAGATCCTGGTCGCGGTCGCATGGCCGTATGCGAGCGGACCGCGGCACCTGGGCCATGTCGCCGGCCCCGGCGTGCCGTCCGACATCTTCGCGCGCTATCACCGGCTCAAGGGAAACGACGTCCTCATGGTGAGCGGGACGGACGAGCACGGCACCCCGGTGATGGTGTCGGCCGATCGAGAGGGCGTGTCGCCTCGTGAGCTCGCTGATCGCAACAACGCGCTCATCCTCGACGACTACGTGCGGCTCGGCTTCACGTTCGACACGTTCACGCGGACGACGACGCCCAACCACTACGCGGTTACGCAGGACATGTTCCGCACGCTCTACGACAAGGGCTATCTCATCGAGCGCACGACGCTCGGCGCGTTCTCCCCCGCGACGGGCCGAACGCTGCCGGACCGGTACATCGAGGGAACGTGCCCGATCTGCGAGTACCCGCACGCGCGCGGCGACCAGTGCGATAACTGCGGGAACCAGCTCGATCCCGTCGACCTCGTCGGGCCGCGGTCGATCATCGACGGCTCGACGCCGGAGTTCCGGGAGACGACGCACCTCTTCCTCGACCTGCCCGCGTTCGCAACGCAGCTCGAGGAATGGCTGACGGCGCAAACGCACTGGCGGCCGAACGTGCGCAACTTCGCCCTCGGGCTCGTGCGCGATCTGAAGCCGCGCGCGATGACGCGTGACATCGACTGGGGAGTCCCGGTGCCCGTGCCTGGCTACCCGGAGGACACGAAGCGCATCTACGTCTGGTTCGACGCCGTCATCGGCTA
>DASYFU010000382.1:0-3913 GCA_036498225.1 Gaiellaceae bacterium
GCATCGCGACGCTGCCGTGATCGTCTTCGGCGCCATTGCGCCGCACGGCGACATGGATCTCGACACGGTGCTGCGCGCGGCGATGGAGGAGCTCGGTCGCCGCTTCGACGCCGCGGCACCCGACACCGCGATCGTCGTCACGCCGCACAACGTCCACGTCGAGCGGCACTTCGCGGTCGTCACGTCCGGACGCATCGGCGAGTGGGAGTGCGACCGCGAGCTCGCGCAGGCGCTCCTCGCGCTCGACCTGCCGATCCTCGGCGTCTCGTACGGCGGGAACGACGCTGCGCAGGCGAAGATGCCGCTCGACTGGGGGACCGAGGTGCCGCTCACGTTCATGCGCGCGCAGCGTGTCGTCGTCGTTGCGCCGGCGCGGGACCTTCCGCTGGACGAGCACGTCCGCCTCGGCGAGGCGATCGCCCGGCTGCCGGGCCGCCACGCGCTGATCGCCTCCGCCGACAACGGCCACGCGCACGAGCCGGACGGGCCGTACGGCTTCGATCCCGCCGCCGCGCTTTACGACCAGCAGCTACTGGAGATCCTCGGCTCCGGGCGCCTCGACTTCCGGCCGCTGGCCGAGCACGTCGAGGCCGGGAAGGCGGACTCCCTCTGGCAGCTGCTCGTCCTCCAGGGCGCGATGGGGGAGGGAGCACGGGCGACGCTCCTGGCCTATGCGGCCCCGACGTACTACGGGATGGCCGTCGCGGAGGTATCCGCCTAGGAAGCGCGAAGAACCTCGCATGGCGCGCCCGAAGAAGCGGAAGCGGCGCTCGCTCCCGCGCGGCTTCATCACCAAGTATCCCGAGCTCTGGGGGCTCGGCCTCGTCGCGTTCGGCGCCTTCCTCGGCAGCGTCCGCTACGCCGGCTGGAACGGCGGCTGGGTCGGGCACGCGCTCGTCGACGGGTTCGAGTCGCTCAGCGGCGGCGCCTCCTGGGTGCTGCCCGTCCTGCTCTTCGCGCTCGGCTGCCTCATGGTCGCCCGCAGCGCGCTCGTGGACGTTCGCCCGTTCCGCGCGGGCCTCGTCGTCCTCGCCTTCGGCCTCATGATCGCGCTCGGAAAAGACCAGGGCGGGTACCTCGGCCAGGCGCTCGGCGGCGCCGTCGGCGTCGCGATCGGCGCGACCGGGTCGACCATCCTCGGCGCGTTCCTGCTCCTCGTCGGCACGCTGCTCCTCTCCGGCGCGTCCCTCGGCGCGATCCTGCGCCATTCCCACAGCCGCGTTCGCGAGGTCGCACGCCGCCGCCCACGTCCCGCTTCGGCGCCGGCCGTCCGTGCGCCCAAGCCGGCCAAGGTGCAGCCCATCGTCGACGCGGAAGAGGCCTTCCCCGACGTCGTCGCCGACATCGCGCCCCCGCCGCCCCTCATGAGCCTCGAGCCGGAGCCGCTCGTCGTGCAGCAGGAGCAGCTCTTCGAGGACGTGACGTCGGAGCACGCCGACTACAGGCTGCCGGACCGCAGCGTCCTCAACCGCAGCCCGGAGAAGGCCGGAGCGAGCGAGGAGACGTCTGCGCGCGTGGCCGAGCTGCTCGTGCAGACGCTCGCGCACTTCGGCGTGGAGGCGACGGTGATCGGCCAGATCTCCGGCCCACGCGTGACGCGCTTCGAGCTGCAGCTCGCGCCCGGCACGAAGGTGTCGAAGGTCGCGGGCCTGAAGGACGACCTCTCGTACGCGCTCGCGACGACGGAGATCCGCATCCTCGCGCCGATCCCCGGCAAGCAGGCCGTCGGCGTCGAGCTGCCGAACCTCTCGCCGAACCTCGTCACCCTCGGCGACATCTTCGACGACCTGCCCGCGACGGCGAGCCCGCTGTCGGTGTGGCTCGGCAAGGACATCTCCGGCGCGGCGGTCTGGACCGACCTCGCGCGCATGCCGCACCTGCTCATCGCCGGCACGACGGGCTCGGGCAAGTCCGGCTGCATCAACGCGCTCCTCACTTCGATCCTCCTGCGCTCGACACCGGACGAGGTGCGGATGATCCTCATCGATCCGAAGCGCATCGAGCTCAACCACTACGAGTCGATCCCGCACCTCCTCACACCGGTCGTCTCCAGCCCGAAGGAGGCGGCCGCGGTGCTTGCCAACTGCCTGGCCGAGATGGAACGCCGCTACGAACGGCTCTCGCAGGTGCGCGCGCGCAACATCAACGAGGCGAACCGCGCGTTCCGGCAGCGCGGTGAGCCGACACTGCCGTACCTGCTCGTCGTCATCGACGAGCTCGCCGACATGATGATGGTCGCGCCGCAGGCGGTCGAGGACGCGGTCATCCGCCTCGCGCAGAAGTCGCGCGCCGTCGGCATCCATCTCGTGCTCGCGACGCAGCGCCCGTCGGTGGACGTCATCACCGGCATGATCAAGGCGAACGTCCCGTCGCGGATCGCGTTCGCGGTGTCCTCGCAGACGGACTCGCGCGTCATCCTCGACACGAACGGCGCCGAAGCGCTCCTCGGCCAAGGCGACATGCTCTTCAAGCCGCTCGGCACCTCGCGGCTCCAGCGCGTGCAGGGCGCGTACGTCTCCGAGGAGGAAATCGCGCTCGTGGTCGAGCAGACGAGGCAGCGGGAGCAGGAGCTGGACGAGGGCTATCTCGAGCTGCCTGAGGTGTTCGTCGACCCGGAGGCCGACGGCGACCACGGCGAGTTCGACCCGGACGACGACCCGCTGCTCGACAAGGCGATCGAGATCGTCGTCCAGACGCAGACCGCGTCGGTCTCGCTCCTCCAGCGCCGCCTGCGCGTCGGCTACACGCGCGCGGGCCGCCTCGTCGACATGCTCGAGCGCCGCGGGATCATCAGCGGCTACGAGGGCTCGAAGCCACGCCGCGTGCTCGTCGACGAGTCCGCGCTCGTGCACCGCTCGTAGCTCAGCGCGCGACCGCCACCGACTGAAAGCCCCGGATCACGAACGCTGGCACGCGCTCCGGCTCCTCGACGAGGTGCAGGTCGGGGCACGACGCTGCAAGCGCCTCGAAGCTGGCGGCGAGCTCGATGCGCGCCAGCGGCGCGCCGATGCACACGTGGATGCCGCCGCCGAAGCCGATGTGCTCGGAGGCGTTCGACCGCGCCAGGTCGAGCCGATCGGCGTCGCCGAAGACACGTGGATCGCGGTTCGCGGAGCCGAAGAGAAGCGCGAGCTTCTCGCCTCGCGGCACGGGCACGCCCGCCACCTCGACGCCGTCCTCCAGCACCCAGCGCTCGAAGAGCTGCAGCGGTGGATCCCAGCGGATGAGCTCCTCGACCGCCTGCGCCGTCGGCACGTTGCCCGAGACGAGGCGACGCCACTCGTCCGGATGCGCGGCGAGGGCACGAAAGCCGTTGCCCACGGTGTTCACCGTCGCCTCGTGGCCGGCATTGAGGAGCACGACGACGGTCGACACGATCTGATCGTCCGAGAGGCGCTCGCCGTCGACCCGCGCCTGGACGAGCCCGCTCACCATGTCGTCGCGCGGATCCGCGCGGCGCTCCTCGATCAGGCTGAGCACGTAGGCGCGAAACTCCCGTGCCGCCTCGTTCGCTGCGACTGCCTGCGCTTCGGTTGTGTCGAACTCGTACATCTTCACGATGGCGTGCGACCACTCGAGCAGGTCGCGGTGACGGTCGGTCGGCACACCGAGCAGTTCGCAGATCAGCGAGATCGAATACGGCTGCGCGTAGTCGTAGAGCAGGTCGAACGTCTCGCCGAGACCGTCGAGCAGCGAGCGCGCGAGCCGTGCCGCCGGGTCACGCAGGTCATCGACCGCACGCGGCGTGAAGGCCGCCGCGACGAGCTTGCGGATGCGCGTGTGCTCGGGCGGCTCGAGCCAGAGGAGGCTCCACCGCTCGCTCGCCCAGAACTCCGCCCAGCGGGGGTCCAGGGGCTCGGCGTGGAACTCCGCGTCGCTGCCGACGTGGCGGAAGTTGCGACCGAGGCGCTTG
>DASYFU010000383.1:0-13786 GCA_036498225.1 Gaiellaceae bacterium
ATGTACGAGATGGCGGAGTACACGTCGGCGAACTCGGTCGGCACCGCGGTGTTGCTCGAGGCGCTCGCCGAGAAGCCGGTGCGCAAGCTCGTCGTCGCGTCGAGCATGAGCATCTACGGCGAGGGGCTGTACCGCGGCGGCGATCCCGGCGAGCGCACGCGCGAGAAGCTCGAGGGGCACGAGTGGGACTTCCCCGGGCTGGAGCCGCTGCCGACACCGGAGACGAAGCGGCCCGCGCTCAGCTCCATCTACGCGCTGACGAAGTACGACCAGGAGCGCGCGTGCCTCGTCGCAGGCACCGCGTACGGGATCCCGACGGTCGCACTGCGGTTGTTCAACGTCTACGGCCCGGGTCAGGCGCTGTCGAACCCGTACACGGGCGTGCTTGCGATCTTCGCCGCGCGGCTGCTGAACGACCGCGCGCCGCGCATCTTCGAGGACGGCGAGCAGCGGCGCGACTTCGTCTCGGTGCACGACATCGCGCGCGCGTTCGCGGTCGCGCTCGAGCACGACGGGGCGGACGGCCTTGCGGTGAACATCGGGAGCGGCGAGAGCGTCACGGTGAACGCGCTCGCGGAGCTGCTCGCGCGCACGCTCGGCAAGGACATCGCGCCGGAGGTGACCGGCGAGTTCCGCGTCGGCGACATCCGCCACTGCTTCGCCGACGTCTCGCTCGCGCGCGAGACGCTCGGCTTCGAGCCGCAGGTCTCGCTCGCCGACGGCATCGCCGAGCTGGCCGAGTGGCTCGCCGGGCAGACCGCCGTCGACCGCGTGGACGAGGCAACCGCCGAGCTCGCCCGCCGCGGCCTCACCGGCTGACGGCCGCCGCCCGCGCACGTCACACAGCCGTCACACACACGCAACAGGGCCTGGCCCCCGACGTGTCCGCGGCGGCCAAAGTGCCTGCTCAGCACGACAGGCCGGGGCCAGGCCCCGTTACGGAAGTGTCACGACGGGCGCACGAAGAGGCCGGCGGCGGCCTTCTCGGAGATCGCACGCTCGCCGCCGTCCATGCCGACCGTGAACTGATCCGCGGCCGGCTCGGCCGTGCGCACCTCGATCGCCGTCCCCGGCACGAGGCCCTGGTCGTAGAACCAGTGCAGGAGCTCGCCGTCGTGCTCCGCGAGCCGCACGATCGTCGCCTTCGCTCCCGGCGCGAGCGTCGCGAGCGGCGCCAGTTCGAGGTTCTCCGCCTGCTCGACGTCGGGATCGACCGGCCAGCCGTGTGGGCACCGATCCGGGTGCCCGAGCTTCTCGTCGATGCGCGCGATCATCTCGTCGTCGAACGTGTCGCCGAGCTCGTCCGCGCGCTCGTGCGCCTCGTATCCGGTGTAGCCCATGAAGTCGGTGAGCAGCCGCTCGATGATCCGGTGCTTGCGGACGACTCGCTCGGCACGTTCGCGTCCGGAATCCGTCAGCAGCGCCTCCTTCTTCGCGCCGCGCTCGATCAGCCCGTCCGCCTCGAGCCGTTTCAGCATCTCGCCGGCCGAGGCGCGCGACACGTGGAGCATCTCCGCGACGCGCGATGCCAGCGGCGGCGAACCGGCCCCGTGCGGGACGTACTCGCCGATGGGGAAGGCGAGGAAATAGATCGTCTCCAGGTACTCGTCGACGGAATGGCGCTCGTTCATCTCTGGTGTAAGGCTACCCTTACACGCACGTGAGCACCGGTCACATCCTCCTCCTCGGCGCGATCGCCGGCGCGACGATCTTCCTCGGCCTGCCCCTGGGCCGCGTCCGCGGCCTGAGCGCGAACGCCCGATCCGGGCTCTCCGCCTTCGCCACCGGGATCCTCGTCTTCCTGCTCTGGGACGTCCTCACGAACGCGGTCGACCCGATCGACGCGGCGCTGCACGCTCACCGCTGGGGCCGCTTCAGCGGCCTCGCCGCGCTCGGCGTCACCGGGTTCACCGCCGGGCTGATGGTGCTCGTCTACTACGACGCGTGGATGAAGAAGCGCGCACACCGACGCGCCTCGAACCTCGTCGGCCCGGGCGCGGCAGCGATCGACGAGTTCGTCGACCGGAAGTGGTTCGACCTGACGACGCCTGCAGTCCGGCTCGCGTTCCTCATCGCGATCGGCATCGGCGTGCACAACTTCGGCGAGGGCCTCGCCATCGGCCAGGCCGCGGCCGCGAGCCAGATCAGCCTCGCGGTGACGTTGATCATCGGCTTCGGCCTGCACAACGCCACCGAGGGATTCGGCATCTGCGGTCCGCTCACCGGCGAGGGCATCCGCCCGAGCTGGAAGCTCCTCGCGCTCCTCGGCGTCATCGGCGGCGCGCCGACGTTTCTCGGCACAGTCGTCGGCCAGGCGTGGTCGAGCGCCGCCGTCAGCGTCGTCTTCTTCACGGTCGCGGCCGGCTCGATTCTCTACGTCGTCGGCGAGCTCTTCGCCGTCAACCGCCGGTACGGCCATCCCGTGCTCATCACGTGGCTGATGCTGCTCGGGATCGTCGCCGGCTTCGCAACGGACTTCGTCGTCACCGCTGCGGGTGTCTGACACCGAGCGGCTACGCGAGATCGCGTACGCCGCGAAGGCGCACTGGGGATACGACCCCGAACGTGTTCGCGCGTGGGTCCACTCGATCGACTTCGACGACGGCCGCATCCTCTTCATCGAAGACGACGTCGCGTGGGCGTCGATCGTCCCGCAGGGCGATGTCTGCGTGCTCGAAGACATGTGGGTCGACCCACCCGCAATGGGCCGCGGCATCGGCACGCGGCTCTTCCGCCTCGCCGCCGAACAGGCACGCGAGCTCGGCGCGTCACGCCTCGAGTGGGAGGCGGAGCCGCACGCAGTGGGCTTCTACGAGAAGATGGGCGGACGCCACATCGGCGAGCGGATGAGCAGTTGGGGCCGCATGCTCAGCCTCATGGGGGTCGACCTGACCCCTCGCTAGGCTCGCTGAGTGAGCCGCTACGCGTCCGTCTACCCGCTCGTCACCGCCCGCGCAGTGGCACGACCGTTCACGTACGAGGTGCCCGACGAGGCGCGCGTCGGCGACATCGTCGAGGTGCTCTTCGGCAATGCACGCCGTCGCGGCGTCATCACGGAGATCGACACTGCGCTGCCGGAGGGTGTCGACGCGGCCACGATCGAGCGCGTCGCGGAGACGCTGCCGCCCGCGCTCGTCGATCTCGCACTGTGGGTCGCCGACTACTACGGCTCGACGCCCGCACGCGCGCTCGCGCTCGTCGCGCCGTCGTTCCCGAAGCGTCGCGGCGAGCGGCGCACGGTCGGCCACGCGATCGACGCGGAGCCCGCGCCGCTGCACCTCTCGCCCGCACAAGAGGCTGCGCTCTCGCGCATCGAGGCGCTGATGGACGGCGGCGGCGGCAACGTCCTCCTCTGGGGCGCGACCGGCAGCGGCAAGACCGAGGTGTACATCCGCGCGTGCGAGGCCGCTCTCGGACGCGGGCGCGGCGCGATCGTGCTCGTCCCGGAGATCGCGCTCACGCCGCAGGCGCTCGGACGCTTCCGCGAGCGCTTCGGCGACCGGGTCGCAGTGCTGCACTCCGGTCTCTCGGAGGCGGAGCGGCGCGACGAGCGCGAGCGCATCGCGAACGGCGAGGCGCCCGTCGTCGTCGGCGCGCGCTCCGCGGTGTTCGCGCCGGTGCCGTCGCTCGGAGTCATCTGCATCGACGAGGAGCACGACGCGTCGTACAAGCAGGAATCCGACCCGCGCTACGACGCGCGCACGGTCGCCGCGAAGCGCGCGTCGCTCGAAGGCGCCGTCGCCGTCTTCGGCTCGGCGACCCCGCGTCCCGAGACGTGGCAGTCGCTGGAGCGGCTCGAGCTCGGCGGCCGCATCGCGGCGCCGCTGCCGAAGGTGCGCATCGTCGACCTCCGCCGCGAGGCCGGCTACCCGCTCTCGGCGCCGCTCCTGGCCGAGCTCGGCGCGGTGGTCGAGAACGACGGGAAGGCGATCCTGCTGCTCAACCGCCGCGGCCTCGCGCCTGCCGTGCATTGCCGCGCGTGCGGCGAGACGCGGCGCTGCCCGAACTGCGACGTCGCACTGACGCTGCACGGAGACGAGGCGCTCCACTGTCACCACTGCGGGCGCCGCGAGACGATGGGGGACACGTGCCCCGCATGCGGCTCTGCCGAGCTCGCCCGCATCGGCGCGGGCACGCAGCGGCTCGAGCGCGAGCTCGCGAAGCATCTCCCCGAGCTCGAGGTCATCCGCCTCGACGCGGACGTCGACGACGTGCGCGAACCGCTCGAACGGTTCGCGCGGACGAAGCGCGCGGTCCTCGTCGGCACGCAGATGGTGGCGAAGGGACATCACTTCAGCGGCGTGCAGCTCGCGGCGGTCGTCGACGCCGACACGGGGCTCGGCATGCCCGACTTCCGCGCCGAGGAGCGGACGTTCCAGCTGCTGACGCAGCTCGCAGGACGCAGCGGCCGCGACGCGCCGGGCCGCGTGCTCGTGCAGACGTTCCAACCGGACGCGCGCTCGATCGTGCATGCAGCGCGCCACGACGTCTCCGGCTTCCTCGCGGAGGAGCTCGAACGACGGCGCGCGCTCGGCTACCCGCCGTTCGCCCACCTTGTGCGGATCGTCGTCACCGGGCCGGAGCAGGCCGACGCGATGCGTGCGCTCGAGGAGCTGAAGGCTGGGTTGCACGGACACGAGCTGCTCGGGCCTGCGCCGCTCCTCCGTCTCCGCGGGAAGCATCGCGCGCAGCTCGTCGGCAAGACCGACCGTCCACGCGCGCTGGCTTCGCGTGCGGCGGCACTGCTGTCGGCGGCCGCTCCCGCGATGCGGCAGGCCGGACTAACGGCGGTGGTCGACGTCGATCCGCAGAGCCTCTGATCGGTTCGCCGGCCAGCGCCTGAGGATCCACTCCGCGTCGAGCTGCTCGCGCTCGTAGCGGCGCCCGTTGATCCGGACGAAGTCGCGCGTCCGCGGATCCATCGGCAGCCGCGCTTCCGCGGGGAAGTACCGGTTGTGCGTCGCGATGAGATCGTTGATCTCGGAGAAGTCCCACTCCCCGGCGACGCGAGGCCAGTCGGCGGGATCGGTCTCGCGCCAGGCCGCTTCGAGCTGCCGTTCATGCTGGTCGAGCGCGACTTCGATCGCGCGCAGCCGCCGCATCCAGTTCAGCGGGCCGCCGAGCGCGCGCACCGCCGACTCCGCGTCCGGCCGGAAGTTGCGCAGGCGCTGCCGCACCGCCCGTCCCTTCACGGGGCTGTCCGCGAGATCCGCCTCGAGCACGCGGCGCTCCTCGCGGTCACGCGGCGTCTCCGGCCGGATCGCGCCCTGGCTCATGATGTCCTTCAACTCGCGTGGATCCACGTCGTTAGTCTGCCCACTGCATGGCACGTGTCGAGGGCGAAGTCGTCGAGGAGGAGCTGGACGCCGAGAACGAGGCGCGGCGACGCCTTGCGCTCGCCCAGATCCGGCAGTATCCGGACGTCGCGCTGAAGATGACCGCGCGGCCGGTGGAGCAGTTCGACGACGAGCTGCGCGACCTCGTCGAGCGGATGAAGCGGCTCATGCGGGACGCGCACGGCATCGGCCTCGCGGCGACGCAGGTCGGCGTGCTTCGGCGCGTGTTCGTGTTCACGCCGAGCAAGGATGTCGTCGCGGCCGTCGCCAACCCGGAGATCGTCGAGCGCAGCGAGGAGACGGACATCGTCGAGGAGGGCTGCCTCTCGATCCAGGGTGTGCTCGTCCCGATCGAGCGGCCGATCGGCATCACGCTCGTCGGCCAGGACGAGAACGGCGAGGACGTGCGCTTCGAGCTGGACGACATCTTCGCGCGCGCGGCGCAGCACGAGGCCGACCATCTCGACGGCGTGCTGATCATCGACAGGACGACGACGGAGGCGCGGCGCGAGGCGCTTTCGCTGCTGCGCCCGCGCATCGTCATCTCCTAGTGACGGAGATCGCGGTCGCGGCGACCGCGCCGTTCGGTGCCGACGTGCTTGAGCGCCTCGCCGCCGAGCACGACGTCGTGCAGCTGCTCACGCGTCCGGACGCGCCGCGCGGCCGGGGGCGGAAGGTCGCGCCGTCGGCGGCGAAGGAGGTCGCCGAACGGCTCGGCATCCCCGTCGTGCACGAGCGCGACGCGCTCGCGGCCGACACGGTGGTCGTCGCCGCATACGGTCTCCTCATTGCCGAGTCGCTGCTCGAGCGGGCGCTGTGGCTGAACGTTCACCCGTCGCTGCTTCCGCGCTGGCGCGGAGCGGCGCCGGTCGAGCGCGCGATCATGGCCGGCGACACCGAGACGGGCGTCACCATCCACCGCACGACGAAGGAGCTCGACGCCGGGCCGATCGCGGCGCAGGAGGCGTTTCCCATCCGGCCCGAGGACGACGCGGGCGCGGTCTTCGCCCGCGCGGCCGAGGTCGCTGCGCGCCTGCTCGGCGACGTCCTCGACGATCCGACGTTCACGCCGCAGCCGGAAGACGGTGTCACGTACGCTGAGAAAATCGGGCCCGCCGACCGCGAGCTCGACCCATCGCGTCCCGCGCAGGAGCTCGTGAACCGCGTCCGCGCGCTCTCGCCGCACATCGGCGCGCGCATGGACGGACTGATCGTCTGGAAGGCACGCGCGGACGGCGATCTCCTCGTGCCGGTCGAGGTGCAGCCCGCGGGCGGCAAGCGCATGGAGTACGAGGCATATCTCCGTGGCCGTCGTTAGCCCGGCGCGGGGCGCGGCGTACGAGGTCCTGCTGCGCGTCTTCGAGCAGGACGCGTACGCGGATCGCGCGTTCCGCACCGCGGCGAAGGGCCTCGACGACCGCGAGCGCGCGTTTGCGCAGCGGCTCTCGTACGGCGCGGTGCAGCGCAAGCGCACGCTCGACTACGCGATCGAGACGCTCGGCAAGCGCCCGGTGCGCAAGCTCGACCCGCCCGTGCGGGCCGCATTGCGCCTCGGCGCGTACCAGCTCGGCTACACGGACACGGCGCCACACGCCGCCGCGAACGAATCGGTGGAGCTCGTGCGCCGCGCCCGCCTCGAACGCGCGGTCCCGTTCACGAACGCCGTCATGCGCCGGCTCGCGGCCGGCATGCGCGGCCTACTCGACTCGCTGCCGGACGGCCCGCTGAAGGAGTCGTACCCGGACTGGATCTACGAGACGTGGGTGCGCGACCTCGGCGCGGACGAAGCGCTCGCGCTCATGCGCGCGCAGAACGAGCCGCTCGAGACCGTCGTCCGCCTCGTGCGCGGCGACCCGCCTGGAGATCCAACTGATATCCCGGGCGCATATCGGGTCGACCGCGTCGACGAGCAGGCGGTTGCCGATGGCCGCATCTGGCCGCAGAGCCGCGGGTCGCAGCTCGCCGGCCTCGTCGTCGGCGCGCAGGACGGCGAGCGCGTGCTCGACCTCTGCGCCGCGCCCGGCGGGAAGGCGACGATGCTGCGCGGCGCGGTGACCGCCGTCGAGATCGACCCCGGTCGCGCGCGCGAGCTCCGCGAGAACGTCGGCCGCCTCGGCGCCGCGAACGTCGAGGTCATCGAGGCGGACGCGACCGCGCTCCCGGCGGAGCTGATCGGCTACGACCGCGCGCTCGTCGACGCGCCGTGCTCCGGCCTGGGCGTGCTCGCGCAGCGCCCGGACCTGCGCTGGCGCTCCCATCCGCTCCCGGAGCTCCAGCTTGCGCTCCTCCGCTCCGCCGCCGAGCGCGTGCGGCCGGGCGGGACGATCGTCTACTCCGTTTGCACGATGAACGTGGACGAGAACGAGGCGATCGTCGAGGCGAGCGGCCTCGCCGTCCAGCCGCTCGGGGAGGAGTGGCCGCAGTTCGCCCATCCGAGGCGTCCCGAGTTCCTCCTCACGCTTCCGTATGAGAACGGTACGAGCGGCTTCTTCATCGCGCGGCTGACGGCGTAGAGTCGGCTCGTCATGAGCTGGCGTGACTGGGTGCGGACGGTCGAGGTGGAGCCTTCGCTCTACGCCGCCGACTTCTCGCGGCTCGGCGAGGAAGTCGAGATCCTGTTGCGCGCCGGCGCGCGCGTCTTCCACTTCGACGTCGGCGACGGCCACTTCGTCGAGCCGATCACGATGGGGCCGATCGTCCTGCGTGGGATCGCGCCGATGGTGCACGCGATGGACGGCGCGCTCGACTGTCACCTCATGGTGGACAACCCGCTGCGGCACTTCCCGCAGATCGCGGACGCGGGCGGCGACAGCGTCACCTTCCATTACGAGGCCGTCGACGACGTGCCGCTGACGATCGCCGCTGCGCGCGAGCACGGTTTGGGCGTCGGCATCGCGTTCAGTCCCGAGACCGAGCCGGAAGACGTCGCGAAGGTCGCCGGCGACGCGGACATCGTGCTCTGCATGAGCATCCATCCCGGCTACTCGGGACAAGAGTTCATGCCCGAGGCGATCGAGCGGCTGGAGCGGACGCGCGCCGCGCTGCCCGACTCGGTCTACGTGCAGGTCGACGGCGGCATCGGCAACGAGAACGTGCGCGCGGTGTACGAGGCCGGCGCGACGCTCATGGTCGCCGGGAGCGCGATCTTCCACCGCGAGGATCTGCCGCGCGCGTATCGCCGGCTGGTACAAGCTCTGGCGTGAACTACATGGAGCGGGCCCTGGCGCTCGCGGCGCGCGGCCGGGGAAAGGTGCGCGACCATCCGCTCGTCGGAGCGGTTGTCGTCGCAGGCGACGAGATCGTCGGCGAGGGCTGGTACGAGTACGACGCGGTCGACCACGCGGAGACGGTCGCGCTCGCGCAGGCGGGGGAGCGGGCGCGGGGAGCGACGATCTACGTGACGCTCGAGCCGTGCGCGCACCACGGTCGCACGCCGCCGTGCGCGGACGCGGTTGCTGCGGCAGGCATCGCGCGCGTCGTCGTCGGCGCGCTCGATCCGAACCCGAAGGCGGCGGGCGGCGTCCTGCGATTGCGCGACGCCGGCATCGAGGTCGAGGTTCTCGACAGCCCGGAAGCGCGCCGCCAGAACGAGGCGTGGCAAACGTGGGTCGCGCTCGCGCGTCCGCACGTCACGTACAAGGCCGCGATCGCGCTCGACGGGCGCGTCGTCGTTCCCGGCCGGCGCTGGGTGTCGAACGAGGAGTCGCGGCGGCTCGTGCACGAGCTGCGCGCATCGGTCGACGCCGTCGCGGTCGGGATGGGGACGGTGCGCGCGGACAACCCACGCCTCGACGCCCGCGATGTCGACGCAGCCAAGCAGCCGCGGCGGCTCGCGTTCGGGCACGGTGAAGCCGGCGCCCTCGAGCTCCGCAGCGGCCCGCTGGAGGAGGAGCTGCACGCGCTCGCGCACGAGGGTGTCCAGTCGCTCCTGCTCGAGGGCGGCCCGACCCTCGCGACCGCGTTCCTCGGCGCGGGCCTCGTCGACAAGCTCATGCTCTTCGTCGCGCCAGTGGTGTCCGGCAGCGGGCCGCGCTTCCTCGGCGAGCTCCCGGGCCCCGTCGAGCTCCATGGGATGGAGACGCGCCAGATCGGCGACGACGTCCTGCTCCAGGCATATATCCGCGAGCCGTAACCTGTTCCCATGTTCACCGGGATCGTCCGCGAGCGCGGCCGCATCGTCTCCTTCGACGGCTCGCGCCTCGTCGTCGAGGCGCCGGGTACGTCCGCGGACGTCGGCGACTCGGTCGCGATCTCGGGCGTCTGCCTGACGGTCGTCGGCACCGCTCCGCTCGCGTTCGACGTCGTCGGCGAGACGCTCGAGCGGACGACGCTCGGCCGCAAGGAAGCCGGCGACGAGGTGAACGTCGAGCCCGCGCTCCGCGCCGGCGAGCCGCTCGGCGGCCACATCGTGCAGGGACACGTCGACGGCGTCGGCACCCTGCGCGGACGCGAGGACGGGCTGACGTGGTTCGACGCGCCGCCGGAGATCGTCCGCTACTGCGTCGAGAAAGGCTCAGTCGCCGTCGACGGCACCTCGCTCACGGTGGCCGGCCTGGACGACGACGGCTTCGCGGTAGCCCTCGTCCCGCACACGCTCGAGGCGACGACGCTCGGCGCGCTCGAGCCCGGCGACCCGGTCAACCTCGAAGTCGACGTCCTCGCCAAGTACGTCGAGCGACTTACCATGGCCAGATGAGCTTCGCGACTGTCGAAGAGGCGATCGAGGAGATCCGCGCCGGGCGGATGGTGGTCGTCGTCGACGCCGCCGACCGCGAGAACGAGGGCGACCTCACCATCGCCGCGCAGTTCGCGACGCCGGAGGCGATCGCGTTCATGGCGAAGGAAGGCCGCGGCCTCATCTGCCTGTGCCTCACCGGCGAGCGCTGCGACGCGCTCGGGCTGCGGATGATGACCGACAACAACGAGACGCCGTTCGGCACCGCGTTCACCGTCTCCATCGAGTCGCGCGAGGGGATCTCCACCGGCATCTCCGCGCACGACCGCGCGCACACGATCCAGGTCGCGATCGACGCGTCGAAGGACGGGCGCGATCTCGTCCAACCGGGCCACGTGTTCCCGCTGCGCGCGCGCGACGGCGGCGTGCTGCAGCGCTCGGGCCAGACGGAGGCGGCCGTCGATCTCGCGCGGCTCGCGGGGCTCATCCCAGCGGGCGTCATCTGCGAGGTGATGAAGGACGACGGGACGATGGCACGCGTCCCCGACCTCGAGGAGTTCTGCGCGCGGCACGACTTGAAGCTCGTTACGGTCGCCGACCTGATCGAGTACCGGCGCCGGCACGAGAAGCTCGTCGAGCGCCAGGTGACCGTTCGGCTGCCGACGGCGTTCGGCGACTTCGACGCGGTGCTCTTCAAGGAGACGCTGACGGGCAAGCAGCACGTCGCGCTCGTGCACGGCGACGTCGACGGCGCGGAGGACGTGCTCGTCCGCGTCCACTCGGAGTGCCTCACCGGAGACGTTTTCCACTCGCTGCGGTGCGACTGCGGCGAGCAGCTCGACGCGGCGATGAAGCTCATCTCCGCCGAGCCGCGCGGCGTGCTCCTGTACATGGCCCAGGAGGGACGAGGCATCGGGCTGCTGAACAAGCTCAAGGCGTACGAGCTACAGGAGGACGGACTCGACACTGTCGAGGCGAACCTCGCGCTCGGGTTCGGCGCCGACGAGCGCGAGTGGGGGATCGGCAACCAGATCCTCAGCGACCTAGGGCTCACGACGATCCGGCTGCTGACGAACAATCCCAAGAAGGTGTCCGGATTGCAGGCCTTCGGCCTCGAGGTGACCGAGCAGGTTCCGATCGAGATGCCGCCCCATCCCGAGAACCGGCGGTATCTGGCCGCCAAGCGGGATAAGCTCGGCCACGGTTTGCACCATCAGGGTCTGCGGTTCGAGGAGGATGCGTGAGCGAGCAGAGCGGCGAGCACTGGCCGGGAGAGCAGATGGTCGAGATCGAGGAGGCCGTGGATGACGACACCGGCGACGACCAGCTCGCCCTCGAGCAGCACGAGCCGGTAGCGGAGCAGCTCACCGGCCATGCGCCCGGCGGGCTCGACATCCCGGGCGGTGTCGACCTCGTCGAGGGCTCGCCGCAGGGCACGCGCAAGCGCATCGCGATCGTCCTGTCGAGGTTCAACGGCGACGTCACGAACCGGCTGCTCGCCTCGGCGCTCGCCGAGCTCGAGCGCGCAGGCATCGAGCAGGAGCACGTCACCGTCATGCCGGTGCCGGGCGCCTTCGAGCTGCCTCTCGGCGCGATGGCGCTCGCGAAGACCCGGCGGTACGTCGCGATCATCGCCCTCGGCTGCGTGATCCGGGGCGAGACCGCGCACTTCGAGTACGTCGCGGGCGAGGCCGCGTCCGGGCTACAGCTGGCCGCGCTCGAGACGGGCGTCCCTGTCGCCTTCGGCGTCCTCACCACGGAGAACCTCGAGCAGGCGATGGCCCGCGCTGACAAGGGCGCCGAGGCCGTGCGCAGCGCGCTCGAGATGGCGGATCTCTTCAACCAGATCCGCGCTTCCGCAAAAGCCAACGCATAGCCTTTCGCTACACTGGCGCGCCGATGTCCAAGGTCTGCGCCATTTGCGGGAAGAAGCCCGGTTTCGGGAACCATCGGAGCCACTCGATGGTTGCCACGAAGCGCCGCTTCGACCCGAACCTGCAGCACATTCGCGCGGTCATCGACGGCAAGGCGACCCGCGCGTACGTCTGCACGCGCTGCCTCAAGGCCGGCAAAGTCCAAAAAGCGGTCTAGCGCCGCAACCCGGCGCCGCTGCGGGTCGTCCAACCCGCTGGTGCACGCAGTCCCCTCGCAGCAGCTCGGCAGGATCACGATCGCGAACGCCGCGATTGAGCACATCGTGGGCGAGACCGCCCGCGAATGTTACGGCGTGGTTGCAATGGCCGGGCCGAAGTGGCTGCCCGAGCGCGTCCGCAAGGGGATCGAGATCGGCCGCGACGGCGACGAGGTCACGATCGACCTGCACGTCGTCGTCGAGTACGGTCTCAACCTCGCGGAGGTGGCGTCCACGATCAGGAACCGCGTCGCATACGAGGTCGGCCGCATGACCGGGTTGCCGATCCGCGCCGTCGAGGTGCACATCGACGACGTGCGCCGGCCCAAGTGATGCTGAACGGCGACCTCGAGGTTCTGCAGAAGATCGTCGACGGCGCGCTCGCCTCGTTGGAAGCGAGCCGGCAGCGCATCGACGACCTGAACGTCTATCCCGTCCCGGACGGGGACACGGGCACGAACCTGACGATGACGGTGCGCGCCGTCGCCGATGCGGTCGAGGCCACGTCGGCCGCGAGCCGGCAGTCGCTCGCCCGCGACGTCGCCCGCGGCGCGCTCATGGGCGCGCGCGGCAACTCCGGCGTCATCTTCTCCCAGATCGTGCGGGGCGCCGCCGACGTGCTCGGCGAGACCAATGCGCCGCGCATCGACGCGAACGCGGCGGCGCTCGCGCTGCGCGGCGCCTCCGACGCCGCCTATCGCGCCGTCCGCCGGCCGGTGGAGGGAACGATGTTGTCGGTCATCCGCGAGCTCGCGGAGGAGGCCGAGGCGCGCGCGCTGGAAGGTCCTGCGCTCGGCGATCTCCTCGTCGAGCTCGTGCGTCGCGGCGAGATCGCGGTCGCGCGTACGCCGGACCAGCTGCAGATCCTGCGCGATGCGGGCGTCGTGGACGCGGGCGGGGCGGGCCTGCTCGAGCTCGTCCGCGGCGTCGCGGCGACGGTGAGCGGCGAACCGCTGCAGGCGCCTGCTCCGCGCACCGACCATCCCGGCTTCGAGGCGATCCACCAGGAGCTCTCGCCGTATCGCTACTGCACGGTCTTTCTCGTCGAGGGGAACGACCTCGATCGCGATTCGCTCGAGGCGAAGCTCGAAAAGCTCGGCGACTCGCTCCTCGTGGTCGGCGACGCGAACGCGCTGAAGGTGCACGTGCACACGGACGATCCGGGCGCCGCGCTCTCGCTCGGTACCGCGGTCGGCGCCATCGACGGCGTCGAGATCGCGAACATGCACGAGCAGACGCAGCAGCGGGAGGAGCGCCTGCTCGCCGTCGTCCCCGACGCTCCGCCCGAGCCCGCCGCCACCGGCGTCGTCGCGGTCGTCGCCGGCGACGGCAATCGCCGCCTCTTCGAGCAGCTCGCGCAGGGGATGGGCCCGATCGCGATCGTCGAGGGCGGCCAGACGATGAACCCGTCCACCGCCGACCTGCTCGCGGCCATGCAGTCGCTGCCGTCCGAGGAGGCCATCGTCCTGCCGAACAACTCGAACATCGTGCTTGCGGCCGAGCACGCGGCTGCACACGCCGGCCGTCCGGTCGAGGTCGTCGCGGCCGATTCGATCCCGGCCGGGCTCGCCGCGATGGTCGCCTTCGACGGCTCGCGCACCGCGGCCGAGAACGCGGCCGACATGCGCGACGCGGTCGCGGCGG
>DASYFU010000384.1:0-15177 GCA_036498225.1 Gaiellaceae bacterium
GGAGTGGCCCGCGCATCCGCAGGCTCAATGGTTCTACCTCTGGCATGGACAGCGCGTGCACCAGAGCTGGGGCTGGTACCTCATGAATCCCGACAACGCCTCGTGGCGCGCGTACTACGTCGCGCAGCTGCGCCGCCAGGTCGCGACGACGCACGCCGACGGCGTCTTCATGGACTCGACGAGCGTGCCGAACGACTTCGGCCCCAGCACGTTCACGCCGCCACTGCCCGCATACGACCCTCCGTGGGAGCTCCTGTGGTCACGCAAGATCGAGCGCTGGATTCCCTACGTGCAGAAGCACGTCGGAAAGCCGATCATCGTCAACACCGGCTCGTGGGTGACGACGCGTGAGCGCACGGACTACTCCGGAGCGGCCGGGATCATGGTCGAGGGATTCGCGACGAACCTCGCGCCGGCCGACTGGCAGCTCGAGCTGACGCGTGCGCTCGGGCTCGTGCGCAAGGACAAGGTCGTCATCTGCCAGTCGTATCCGGACCCCGGCGACGTGAGCGCGCGCGTGTTCGACCTCGCGTCGTACCTCCTCATCAAGGGCGACCACACGTACGTCAACTTCGGCGAAGGAATCCAGGTCTCGTGGTTCCCCGAGTACGACGTCGATCTCGGCGCGCCCGTAGACCCGCCCGGCTTGCGGCAGGATCAGGGCGCATTCGTCAGGCGCTTCGCGAATGGGCTCGTCGTCGTGAACCCGGGCGACTCGACCGTGCACTACGCGCTGCCGGCGGCGATGCAGCTCGTCACGCCGGTCGGCGGAGGCGCCGTTCCCGATTCGGGGCAGCTCCCCGCCTCGTGGACACTGCGCACGGCGCCGGTGACGGCGGTCACGCTGGGGCCGCGCCAGGGGGCCGTCCTCCTACACTGATCGTGTGCAGGACGTTCTCGAGGTTCCGAACGAGGTCGCGGCCGAGCTCGCCGGTGTGGGCGACGGCGTCCTCGACGTGCTCCGAAACCGGCTCGGCTGCGCGATCAACCTGCGCGGAAACCGCCTGACGCTCGACGGCGACGACGTGAAGGTGTCCGAGGCACGGGCCGTCGTCGAGGAGCTCGTCGAGCTCGTCGAGAGCGGGCAGGAGGTCGGTGCCGGGACGATCGACACGATCCTCAACGCGATCGACCACGCGGAGGACGTCCGCGACATCTTCGAGGACGTCGTGTGGTCGCATCGCGGTAAGCGCATCACCCCGAAGACGGTGACGCAGAAGCGCTATGTCGACGCGATCCGTAGCGGCACGGTGACATTCGGGATCGGCCCGGCCGGCACGGGCAAGACGTATCTCGCGATCGCGCTCGCCGTCGCCGCACTGTCGGAACGGCAGGTCGGCCGCATCATCCTCACGCGCCCCGCGGTCGAAGCGGGCGAGCGGCTCGGGTTCCTGCCGGGCGACGTGCTCGCCAAGGTCGACCCGTACATGCGCCCGCTCTTCGACGCGCTGTACGACACGATGGATCCGGAGCGCCTGAACACGTACATGGAGCGCGGCACGATCGAGGTCGCGCCACTTGCATTCATGCGCGGACGGACGTTGAACGACAGCTTCATCATCCTCGACGAGGCGCAGAACACGTCGCCCGAGCAGATGCAGATGTTCCTCACGCGGCTCGGCTTCGGCTCGAAGGTCGTCGTCACGGGGGACATCACGCAGATCGACCTCCCGCGCGAGCAGGCGTCCGGCCTCATCCAGGTGCAGAACATCCTCAGCTCGATCGACGGCATCTCGTTCGTGCATTTCGGGCACGAGGACGTCGTGCGGCACAAGCTCGTCCAGCGGATCGTCGAGGCGTACAAGCGGCACTCGGAGGAGACCGGGACCGCCCGGCGCCGGTGATCGAGGTCGAGGTCGACAACCGCTCGGGTGTCGCGGTCGACGAAGACGGTGCCGTCGAGCTCGTTCGTCGGGTTCTGGCGGCGGAGGGCGTCGACTCGGGCGAGCTGGGACTCGCGTTCGTGTCCCCGGAGGAGAGCCGCACGCTGAAGCGGGAGCACCTCGGCGTCGACGAGGCGACGGACGCGCTCGCGTTTCCCGTCGACGGCCTCGAGGAGCTGCCCGCGGGACTGCCGCGCCAGCTCGGGGACGTCGTCGTCTGTCCCGAGGTGGTGGGAGCCGAGTGGCGTGCGCCGCTCGTGCATGCGGTGCTGCATCTCGTCGGTTACGACCACGGCGGCGACATGGAAGAGCGGGAGGCGTTCCACCGATGACGGTCACGACACCGCCGCCGCGCGAGCGCGCACCGCAGGCCCCGCCGCCGGCACCGAGCCGCGCCCCGACGCTCCTCGACAGCTTCAACTACGCGTTCGAGGGGATCATCCACGTCCTCCGCACGCAGCGGAACCTCCGCATCCACTTCGTCATCGCCATCGTCGTCATCGGCGCGGCGGCAGCGCTCGGCGTCGGGCGCGACGACCTCATCCTCCTGCTGATGGCGATCGCGTTCGTCCTCGTCGCCGAGATGGTCAACTCCGCGATCGAGGGCGCCATTGACGTCTCCACGACGTCGTTCGACCCGAACGCGAAGCTCGCGAAGGACATCGCGGCCGGCGCGGTGCTCATCTCGGCCGTCACCGCCGTCGCCGTCGGCTATCTCGTCTTCGCGCACGCGGTGGCGCACCGCACGGCACGCGTCCTCGACCGCGTCCGCGACGCGCCGGCAGAGATCACGCTCGTCGCGCTCGTCCTCGTCATCCTCGTCGTCATCACAACGAAGGCATTGACCCGGAGCGGGACGCCGCTGCGCGGCGGCCTGCCCTCGGGGCACGCGGGCGTCGCGTTCGCGGGCTGGATGGCGGCCACCTACGTCGCCGACGATCACCATCGCTTCCTGATCTCGTCGCTCACCTTCGTGATGGCGCTGCTCGTCGCGCAGACGCGGGTCGAGGCCGGCGTCCATTCGAAGCTCGAGGTGCTGTACGGCGGCGCGCTCGGCGCGCTCGTCACCCTCGTCGTGTTCCAGGTGCTGACATGACCGGCGAAGAGCTCGTCGTGCGCGCGGAAGGCGCGGCGGCGAAGGCGTACGCGCCGTACTCGAAGTACTTCGTCGGCGCCTCCGTCCTCACGACCGACGGTCAGCTCTTCGACGGGGTCAACGTCGAGAACGCGGCGTATCCGCTCGGCGTCTGCGCCGAGAAGTCCGCGATCGTCGGAGCGGCGAGTGCAGGCGTCCGCCCCGGCGGGATCGCCGCGATCGGGATCACGGCGTCGCCGTGCGGAGGCTGCCGCCAGTGGCTGCACGAGTGGCGCATCCCGCTTGTGGCGTTCCGACGTGCCGATGGGACGATCGCGGAGTACGCGGCCGACGCGCTGCTGCCGGACACCTGGGACTTGCCCGAGTGAAGTCGGGCATCGTTGCGATCGCCGGACGGCCGAACGTCGGCAAGTCCACGCTCGTGAACGCGCTCTGCGGCGGGAAGGTGGCGATCGTCTCCGACAAACCGCAGACGACGCGCCGGCGGATCTTCGGCATCGCGAACGGCGACGACTACCAGCTCGTCCTCGCGGATCTTCCCGGCTTTCAACGGCCGCGCGATGCACTCACGGAGCGGATGCAGCACACGGTCGACGCGTCATTCGAAGACGTCGAGGGCGTGGTCTTCGTGCTCTCCGCGCGTGAGCGAATCGGCGCCGGCGACCGTTTCATCGCGTCGCGCGTCTTCGCGCTCGACGTTCCCATCGTGATCGCGCTGAACAAGGTCGACCGGCTGAAGCCGGGCCACATCGCGCAGCAGATGAATGCGGCGGCCGCGCTCGGCAACTTCCACGCGCTCCACCCGGTCAGCGCGAAGACCGGAGACGGGATCGGCGAGCTGCGGGACGAGCTCGTCGGTCTTCTGCCCGAAGGGCCGCTCTATTTCCCGCTCGAGCAGCGGACGGATCTGTCCGTCCAGGCGCAGATCGGCGAGCTGGTGCGCGAGAAGGCGCTCTGGCTCACGCGCGACGAGGTGCCGCACGCGATCTCCGTCGAGATCGACGAGATGGACGACAAGATGGTGCGCGCGCTTCTCCTCGTCGAGACGGACTCGCAGAAGCAGATCCTCGTCGGCAAGGGCGGCTCGATGGTGAAGGACATCGGCACGCGCGCGCGCCCGGAGATCGAGGCGCTCCTCGGGCACACCGTCTTCCTCGAGCTCGTCGTCAAGGTGCGGCCCCGCTGGCGCCGCGACGAAGCAACGCTCGACCGCCTCGGCGTGTAGAAGCCATCACGCTTTCAGGCCCGTGCCTGGCACCGGCCTGGTGGTGCTACGCAGGCACTTCGGCCGTAGGGGACACGACCGGTGCCAGGCACGCAGGCATCGGTGTCACGACTTGCACAACGGGCCGCCGTGGGCGGCGAGCCACGACTTCAGCGCTGCAACGCGGCGGTTGGCCGTTGCGATGTTGGCGCGCACCGTTGCGCTCGCGGCGGCGTCGTGCACGAGGCTCGCGTACCCGGCTTCGCTCGCGCCCGTCTCGCTGTAGAGAAGGAGGTCGACGCCGGCCGCGAGCGCGCGCGCCGGCGCATGCTGCACGTTCTCGACCGCGCCCGCATCGAGCGCGTCGGTGACGACGACGCCGTCGAATCCGAGTTGCTGCCGTAGGAGGCCGGTGACGATCGCGTGCGAGAACACTGCCTGCATCCCGCTCGGGTCGAGCGCGGGATACGACGCGTTCGAGACCATCACGAGCTTCGTGCCTGCTGCGATCGCTGCCTTGAACGGGGCGAGACCCGCGGTGAGGAACGCGGCGCTCCGGGCGATCGTCACCGGCCGATCGTCCGTGCTTGCGACGGCGCTGCCGAGCCCGGGAAAGTGCTTCGCCGTCGCTGCGACGCCGCCCGTCTGAAGACCCGTCACGAACGCGCTCGCGAGTTGCGCGACCACTATCGGGTCGCTGCCGAACGAGCGCGTGCCGAGGAAGCTCCGCGGCGTCGAGATCGTGTCGGACACGGGCGCGAAGTCGATCCGGGCGCCGGCCCGATGGAGGGAGACCGCCGTCTCGGCCGCTTGCGCGCGCGCCACCGTCGCCGTCTGCATCGCAGCCGCGCTCTCGTTCGGCGCCGCCCAGGGGAAACGTCGCACCGTCCCACCCTCCTGATCGACCCCGACGAGCAGTGGCGACCCGTTCCGGCATGCGACCGCCTGCAAGCGGTCAACCGCGGCCCTGACCGCGCCCACGCTCGTCCAGCCGTTGCCGAGCAGGATGACGCCGCCGACTTGCCCGGCTGCGACGCGGGAGAGCAGCGACGCCGACGGCGCACCGCGCAGCGGCGCCACGAGAATGGATCCGGCCGGCGAAGCCGCAGCAGGCGCGGCGGCGATCGCCGTTACGACGAAGCTAAGCCCGAGCCAGAATCGGCGCTTCGGTGCCGGCGAGGCGGTCTCCCGTTTCCGGGTCGAAGTAGTGGAAGCGGGCGGGATCGACGGCGAGCCGCAACGACTGACCCGGCTTCGCCGAGGTCTGCGGATCCACGCGCGCGGTGAAGTGCGTTTGCGCCTCGCCGAGGATCACCTCTTCCTCGTCGGCCTCGCGTGCGCCGCTCACGTCCACCGGCGCCGCGTCGATGGAGAAGATGACGTGCGTCTCGGCGCCGAGGTCCTCGACGACCCCGACGTTCACGGCGATCTGCGGTAACGAGCGATCGGCGAACGCCGCATCCTGGAACGCCTCCGGCCGGATGCCGAGGATGAAGCGCCCTTGCCGCAGCCCGCTCACAGGCACGCGGTACCCCGCGAAGCTCGCTGTCCCGTCCGCGAGGTCGGCCTCGACGAGGTTCATCGCCGGCGAGCCGATGAACGCCGCCACGAACAGATTCGTCGGGGTCGCGTACAGCACCTGCGGCGTGTCGATCTGCTGGACCTTCCCATCGCGCATGACGGCGACGCGCTGGCCGAGCGTCATGGCCTCGACCTGGTCGTGTGTCACGTAGATCGTCGTCGTCCGAAGCCGCGAATGCAGGCTCGCGAGCGACGCGCGCATGCTGACGCGGAGCTTCGCGTCCAGGTTGGAGAGCGGCTCGTCCATGAGGAAGGCCTTCGGCTCGCGCACGATCGCACGGCCCATGGCCACGCGCTGGCGCTGTCCGCCCGAGAGCGCGGCCGGCTTCCGGTCGAGCATCTCCTCGAGCCCGAGGAGCTTCGCGACCTCGCGCACGCGCTTCTCGGCCTCCTTCTTCGGCGTCTTCCGGACGCGCAGCCCGTAGCCGAGGTTCTCCCGGACGCTCATGTGCGGATACAGCGCGTAGCTCTGGAACACCATCGCCACGTCGCGGGAGCGGGGCGGAAGGTCGGTCACGTCCCGGCCGTCGATCGTGATGGTGCCGCCCGTGGCGTCCTCCAGGCCCGCGATCATCCGGAGCAAGGTGGACTTGCCGCAGCCCGACGGCCCCACGAGCACGAGGAACTCGCCACTCTCGATCTCGAGTGAAACGTCGTCGACGGCGACGACGCCCCCGGCGAAGACCTTGCTGATGCCTTCGAGCACGATTCCGGCCACGGGAATGCAGTCTATACCGCGCGTCCGCCGGAATGGCAATGGCATTGACCAATTTCGTGAGACTGGGCTATAGTCCGCCGGCGATGAGCGCGCAGAAAGTGACGAAGCAGAGCCACACGCGCCAGCAGGTGCTCGACCTCATCCAGCAGCTCGGAGTCGGCACCGCCATCCCGTCGGAACGGCAGCTGAGCGCCGACCTCGGCGTCTCCCGCCTGACCGTCCGCGCCGCGCTCGACGACCTCGCGCGCGAGGGCTACCTCGTGCGGCGCCGCGGCAGCGGCACCTACGTGCAGCACCCCAAGATCTCGCAGGAGCTCACGATCACGTCCTTCAGCGAGGACATGCGCCGCCGCGGCATGGTGCCGGGGAGCCGGACGCTGTCCATGGAGACGATCCTCGCCGGGGCCCGCCTCGGCCGGTCGCTGCAGGTGTCCCCATCCGAGCAAATCCTCGTAATCAAGCGTCTCCGCCTCGCCGACGGGGAGACGATGGCGATCGAGACGCTGCACCTGCCGCAGGGCCTCGTGCCCGGCTTGACCGCGAAGGACCTGTCGGGATCGTTCTACGAGCTCCTCCAGGAGCGCTACGGGATCAACATCGCGTACGGCACCCAGGCGATCGAGCCGACGGTGACGAACGAGGAGGAGTCGGCTGCCCTCGGCGTGCCGCTGCACTCGCCGGCATTCCTCTTCGAGCGGACGAGCCACGACGAGCGCGACCGCACGGTCGAGTTCGTGCACTCGGTCTACCGGGGCGATCGCTACCGGATCGTGACCGAGCTGCAACGCCCCCAGGGCTGACTGGTTTCGAAGGGGTTGACACGGTTGGTCCGGTGTGCCAAGGTTCGGCCGTGGCCAACTGGTATAGACCAATCGGCGTTCTGATGGGCCACACCTCAGGCGCCGACGGCTCGAGGAGACTTGCATGAGAGTACGGGTTGTCGTGGCGGCCGCTCTCGCCGTCGCGTGTGCGGTCGTAGCGACGACCGCAAGCGCGTCCACCGGGCGAGCGCAGGCCAACAAGTTGACGGTCTGGTTGCAGGTCGACGCACAGTCCGGTTGGCCGGACGTCGTCGCAGCTGCGAACCAGCAGTTCCAGCAGCAGAACCCCGGCTGGACGGTCAGCGTCCAGTATCAGAGCTGGGGTGACCATCTTCAGAAGTTCGACGCCACCATCGCCGGCAACGACACGCCGGACGTCATCGAGATGGGGAACACGGAGATGACGGCCTACATGTCGTCCGGCGCATTCGCGGACCTCTCCGGCGACAAGTCGCAGTTCCCGAACTCGGGGAGCTGGCTCGCCGGCCTCGCGAAGTCCGGGATGTACGGCGGCAAGCTCTACGGTGTGCCGTATTACGCCGGCTCTCGCGTCGTCACCTATCGTTCCGACCTCTTCAAGAAGGCCGGAGTGACGAAGGCGCCGACGAGCATCCCGCAGTTCACCGCCGACCTGCAGAAGGTCGCCGGTATGGAGAAGGGTGTGAAGGGCTTCACGCCGATGTATCTCGCGGGAACCGACTGGTACAGCGCGCTCGACTGGGTCTTCGACTACGGCGGCTCGATCGCGACCACCCACGCGCACAAGTGGGTCGGCACGCTCGACTCTCCGCAGTCCATCGCGGGCCTGACCGCATTCAAGGACTTCTTCGGTACGGTCGCATCCAAGTCGGCGGCGACCCTCGACGAGGCGAATCCGGCTCCCTACACGGTGTACTCGCAGGGCCTCACGGCCGCGATCCTCGGCCCGGCGTGGTTCAGCTGCTGCACCGGCACGAAGTACAAGTCGGTCACGGCGCAGTTCGTGATGCCGAGCCACAGCGCCGGCAAGCCGATCCCCGGATTCCTCGGTGGATCGGACCTCGCGATTCCGGCGCAGAGCGGCAACAAGGCGCAGGCGATTCAGTGGATCGCAGACTTCACGAACTCGGCGAACGAGCAGTCGCTCCAGGCCAAGGGGAACATCCCGAACGCCACCAACCTGCTCGGTAACACCGTCAACGCCCGTGCTGCGGCGCGCAGCTGGTTCGTGCCGCAGGCGAAGCACTGGGTCGACGTCGAGAACGGGAACATCCTCCGAACGATGCTGGCGCAGATCCTCACCGGGAAGTTGTCGGTGAAGCAGGCGGCTGCGACCGCCAGCGCCAACATCGCGTACACGCTCAATCAGTCGTAACCGGACTGCTGGGCTGAACGAGATGGCGACTGCTGCCGGGACCACGACCAAGTGGTCCCGGCGGCGTTCGCTAACCTGGGGACGCGTCGGCCGCGCAGCGGTGCCGTACGCACTCGTCGCGCCGGTCGCCGGCGTGATGGGGGCCATCCTCGGCTACCCGATCTACAGCCTCGTCCGGCTCTCGCTCGAGCGCTACGGCCTGTTCGAGCTGATCCAGCACCACGGGGTCTACATCGGCCTGCACAACTTCGGAAGCGTCCTCCACGACAGCGTTTTCTGGCACACGCTTCTCCGGACGATCGTCTTCGCGGCCGCGAACGTCGGCCTGACGATGGTCATCGGCACGCTCGTCGCGCTGCTGCTCGTCCGCATCTCGACCTCGATCCGCCTCCTCGTGACGGCCGGCCTCGTGCTCGTCTGGTCGATGCCGCCGGTGGTCGCCGTCCAGGTCTGGAACTGGATGACGAACGTGCAGAACGGCGTCCTCAACTACATCCTGACCGAGCTCCACGTCGGGAACTACTTCCAGCACAACTGGTACACGACGAGCTTCTCGCAGCTGGCGATGGTGACGACGCTCATCGTGTGGGGCGCGCTGCCCTTCGTCGTGATCACGGTCTACGCCGCGTTGTCGCAGGTGCCGCGTGAGCTCGTCGAGGCTGCGGAGATCGACGGCGCACGTTCGTGGCGCATCTTCCTCGACGTGACCATGCCGGTGATCATGCCGGTGATCCTCATCCTCACGAGCCTGTCGATTCTCTGGGACTTCGGCGTCTTCACGCAGCCGTACCTGCTGATCGGACAGGCGCACATCACGACGGGCAACTACCTGATGGGCATCTATCTCTTCGAGCAGGGTTACGTGCGCGCCGACTTCGGCCGCGGCGCCGCGATCTCGATCCTCATGCTCGTGATCGTCGCCGTGATGAGCGTCGTCTACGTGCGCCGGATGCTCCGCATCGGAGAGGTCACGTGAACGGGCGGCGCGGCGCGCACAGAGCCGGCTGGAACACGCTCGGGATCCTCGTCTTCGTCGTCAGCGTCTTCCCGGTCTTCTGGATGATCTCGACGGCGTTCAAGAGCGACGACCAGATCAACGCGCTCACTCCGACGTGGTTTCCCACGCACCCGACGCTGCGGCACTTCCGCGACGCGCTGGCGAAGCCCTACTTCTGGGCGGACGTGAAGAACAGCGTGATCGTCGTGCTCGTCGTCGTCGCGATCGCGATGGTGCTCGCGTTCCTCGCGGCGGTCGCGCTCTCGAAGTACCGGTTTACGGGCCGGAAGCTCTTCATCGTCCTCGTCATCGGCGTCCAGATGCTCCCGGGTGCCGGGCTCATCATCCCGCTGTACGTCGTCCTCGCGCGGTTCCACGAGGTGAACACGCTGACCGGTGTGATTCTCGTGTACCTCACCGGGGCGCTGCCCTTCTCCGTCTGGACGCTCCGCGGCTTCATCCTCGGCATCCCGAAGGAGCTCGAGGAGGCGGCGATGGTGGACGGGAGCACCCGGTTCGGCGCGTTCGCCCGGATCCTCTTGCCGCTCGTCGCGCCGGGGCTCGTGGCGACCTCCGTCTTCGCGTTCATCACCAGCTGGAACGAGTACATCTTCGCCCGCGTCCTTCTGAACGACGGCTCGAAGCAAACGATCACCGTCTGGCTGTCGTACTTCCTCGGCACGAGCCGGCAGACGGACTGGGGCGCGCTCATGGCCGCGTCGACGCTCACGGCCATCCCCGTGGTGATCTTCTTCCTGCTCATTCAGCGCCGCATCGCTTTCGGGCTGACCGCGGGCGCGGTTCGAGGCTAAGTGGTATTGACCACTGAGCCGAGATGCGAGAGGATGTCGAGGTGACCCTCCAACCGCGCGCCGCGAGCGTCGGTTGCTCGTACTTCGGAGTACGGGTGGTCCGCCACGTTCGACGGGACATGGCCGACCTCGCGGCGCGCGGCTATACCGGGGTGCTGCACACGTTCTCGGAGAACGATCTCGCGTACTACCGCGAGACGTTCGCCGACATCGTCGCGGTCTCGCACAAGGCGGGGCTGACCGTTCAGGTCAGTCCATGGGGTCTCGGCCGGACGTTCGGCGGCGAGGCGGAGAGCCGTTGGGTCGCGTTCCACCCCGAGGAGTGCCAGGTGATGGACGACGGCCGCCGCGTCGCGGCCGCCTGCCTGAACAGCCCCGCCTATCGCGCGTTCTGCAAGGACTGGGCGGACGCCGCGCTCGACGCCGGCGTCGACTCCGTGTTCTGGGACGAGCCGGCGTGGGTCGTGCCGAGGCACGTCGGCGTCGACGACGCGTCGCGGTGGACCTGTTGTTGCCACCACTGCAGCGAGCGGTTCGGGGCCGAGATCCCGCGGGAGCTATCGCCCGAGGTGCGCACGTTCCGCGAAGCGTCGGTCGTCGACTTCCTCCGCGAGGTCGTCGCGCACGTGGCCGCGCGCGGGGGCGCGAACACGATCTGCCTCCTGCCCGCGACCGAGGGCACGCTCGGCATCTCCGACTGGAACATGGTCGCGTCGCTCCCCGGCCTGACGACGTTCGCGACCGATCCGTACTGGAAGCACTGGAACGAGCCCGCCGGCCCGTTCGTGCGCCGCTTCGCGCGGCTGCTCGGCGAGACGTGCGAGCGACACGGTGTCGGCGCGCAGCTGTGGCTCCCCAGCTTCGGCTTGACGCGCGACGAGATCCCGGAGCTCGAGTCCGCGATCGAGGGCGCGCGCGAGGAGGGCATCGAGGATCTCTGGACGTGGGGCTACGAAGCGTGCGGCCACATGTCGGCACTCGCGACGCCCGACGCCCCGCTCGTCTGGGAAGCGGTCACGGCAGCGCTCACCGGCGCGCCGGCGCTCGAGTCGCGCGATACGCGCTCGCTCGTCGGGCTGATGAACACCGCGGACGACGCCGTCGCCGACGCCGTCGCAGCGGCAGGAGACTCATTGGCGTCGGCGATCGACGCGATCGTCGATCGGCTGGGACGCGGCGGCCGGCTCGTGTACGTCGGCGCGGGTACATCCGGCAGGCTCGGCGAGCTCGATGCCATGGAGTGCAGCCCGACGTTCGGATCGCCGCCCGGCGAGGTCGCAGCGATCGCCGTCGACGAGTTCGACGCCGAGGACGACGACGAGCGCGGCCGCGAGCTGATCCGCGAAGCCGGCGTCGGCGCGGTCGACGCCGTCGTCGCCGTCAGCGCGAGCGGCTCGACGCCGTTCACGCTGGCAGCATTCGACGAGGCTCGCGCCCGCGGTGCGCTCGGCATCGCGGTCGTGTGTGCGCCGCACAGTCCGCTCGAAGAAGCGGCCGACCATGCCGTGGTTGCGGACGTCGGGCCGGAGCTCGTCAGCGGCTCGACGCGACTGAAGGCCGGCACCGCGCAGAAGATGATCCTGAACGCGATCTCGACGGTGTCGATGATCCGCCTCGGCCGGACGTACGCGGGACTGATGGTCGGAGTCGTGCAGGACAACGCGAAGCTGCGCGAACGCGCGCGGAGGAACGTCCTGCTCGCGAGCGGTGCGCCCGAGGAGACCGTCGACGCGGCGCTTGCCGCCGCCGGCGGGGACGCGCGGGTCGCGCTCGTCGCGCTGCTCGCCGGCATCGATCCGGACGACGCGCGCCGGCGGCTCGAGGGCGCGCGAGGCTCGGTGAGCGACGCGCTCGGAGCTGCGCGATGAGACTCGGCGTCGAAGCGGCGCTCGTCCGCGGCGAGCTCGTCGCCGGGGATGTCGAGGTGGTGGACGGCGTCGTCGTCGACGTCGGTCTCGCCGGCGGGACGCGCGGTCGCATCGCAGTCCCCGGCTTCGTCGACCTCCAGGTGAACGGCTTCGGCGGCGTCGACTTTCTCGCCGCCGGCACCGAGGACTACGTCCGCGCCGGCGAGGCGCTCCTTCAAACCGGTGTCACCGCGTATCAGCCGACGTTCATCACTGCGGCCGAGAGCACGATCGTCGACGCGCTGCACGCGCTCCCGGTGAACGGCGCGCGTCCGCGCATCCTGGGCGCGCACCTGGAGGGACCGTTCCTCTCGCCCGAGCGTCCCGGCGCGCATCCACCGGCGCATCGCCGGGATCCCGACCTCGAGCTGCTCGAGCGGCTCCTCGCTCCGGGCGGCGTGACCGAGATGACGATCGCACCCGAGCTTCCCGGTGCGGGCGCCGTCATTCGGCGGCTGCTCGAACGCGACGTCGTCGTCTCCGCAGGTCACACGAACGCGACCGCGCAGGAGTCGCACGACGCGTTCGACGCCGGTGTGTCCACGGTCACGCACCTGTTCAACGCGATGCGCCCGTTCCGCCAGCGCGACCCGGGCATCGTCGGCGTCGCGCTCACGCGCGCCGACGTCACCGTCCAGATGATCGTCGACGGCCACCATCTCGCGGACGAGACCGTGCGGCTCGCATGGGAAGCGGCGCGCGGCCGGCTTGCGCTCGTCACCGACGCGACCGCGGGCGCGGCGAACGGCGGCGGCATCTACCAGCTCGGAGACGTCGAGATCGAGATCGACGGCGGCCCGCCGACGCGCGAGGACGGCGTCCTCGCCGGCACCGTGCTGACCATGATCGACGCCGTGCGCAATCTCCACGCGCTCGGCATCCCGTTCGAAGAGGCGATCGGCGCCGCGACCGCAGTCCCGGCGCGCATCCTCGGACGCGCGGACGTGGGCGTGCTGGAACCGGGCGGCGCAGCGGACGTGGTCGTTATCGACGACCGGCTCGACATCGTGCACGTGCTCTGTGCGGGGGAAGAGCGTGTCGTGGCTCGAGACTGAGCTGCGCGAGCAGCCGGCGGCGCTCGCGCGTCTACTCGAACGGCAGGGCGGCCATGCGGCCGAGCTTGCCGCCGCGTTCCGTCGTGAAGACGTGCACTACGTGTTGATCGCGTCGCGCGGCAGCTCCTCCAATGCGGCGCGCTACGCCCAGTACGTCCTCGGTCGCGCGAACCGCGTGCCGGTGACGTTTGCGACGCCGTCGCTGTACACGATCTACGAGCAGCCGCCGCGGCTCGACGGAGCGATCGTGCTCGGGATCTCGCAGTCGGGCGCGTCGCCCGACGTGCGCGCGGTCCTCGCGGAGGCGCGCCGGCAGGGTCGTCCGACGATCGCGCTGACGAACGACCCCGGCTCGCCGCTCGCGAACGAGGCCGAGCATGTGCTTCCACTCGAAGCGGGCGAGGAGAAGGCGGTCGCCGCGACCAAGACGTATCTGAACTCGCTCGGTGCGATCGCGCTGCTGTTCGCGGCGATCGGCGACGACGCTGCGGCGCGCGCCGAGCTCGAGCGCGTGCCCGCAATGTTGGAGGAGCAGATCGAGCTCTCGTTCGAGGCCGCCCCTGCATTGGCCGGCTACATGGGCATCGTCGGAGCGACGGTGGTCGCCCGGGGAGTGAACTACGGGACCGCGTTCGAGATCGCGCTGAAGATCCGCGAGCTGTCCGGGCTCGTCGTGGAGGCGTATTCCCCGGCCGACCTCATGCACGGTCCGATCGCGGCCATCCGTCCTGGTTGGCCCGTGGTCGCAGTCGCGCCGACGGGTCCCGCCTACGAGAGCGTCGCCGAGCTCGTGCCGGCGCTCGCAGCGCGACAGGCGCGCCTGCTCGCCGTGTCGGACGTGCCGCAGCTCCTCGCGCAAGCGGATACGCCGCTGCCGATGGTGAGCGGTGTGCCCGAGTGGCTCAGCCCGCTGGTCGCAGTCGTTCCCGGGCAGGTGACGGCGATGCGCCTCGCGCGGTTGCGCGGGCTCGACGTCGACAATCCCGCCGGACTGCGCAAGGTGACGCTCACGCGTTGAGCGGGCGACGCAGGACGATCAGGTCCTGCGTGGGATTCCCCCGCGCACCCTCCGGCTCGATCGTCGACACGTCGAACCCTTGTGCGAGCGTCTCGCGGACGTAGCGCTCGGGGTGGTAGGCGCTGCACAGGTTGGTGCCGGCGAGATCGCTCCAACGAACGACGAGCTCGCCGCGCTCGAACCGCATGCGCTCCTCGCTCTCGAGGCGCGGAAGATATGCGCGGCCGTGCGTCGTCACGAGGAGTCGTCCGCCCGGGCGCAGCACGCGGTGCAGCTCGTCGCGCCACGCGGTCTGCAGCTCTTCGGTGAGATGCGTGAACACGGAGAGCGCGTAGACGAGGTCGAAGCTCTCGTTGCCGTACGCAAGCGGGGGCGCGAGCCCGTTCCGGGCGACGGTCGCAAAGGGAAGGTGCACGCGGCACCAGTCGACCGCGCCGGCATCGCGGTCGCTGCCGGCGACCGTCCCTGCGCGGCCGCTCCAGTAGCGCAGTACGCGCCCGCACCCGCAGCCGAAGTCGAGAACGGATTCGACCTCGTCCAGCGGGACGCTCGCCGCGATCGCGTCGTACGCCGCGCGTCCGCTGCGGAGAAACCACTCGGCGTCGGCGGTCCCGGCGACGCGGACCATCAAGCGCCGCGGCGGCAGAGGAGGGCCGTCGACCCGAAGCGTGCGCGCAGGTCGGATCGCGACGGCGATCTCGTATGCCCGGAACGCCGGCCCGAGGAGGCCT
>DASYFU010000385.1:0-19357 GCA_036498225.1 Gaiellaceae bacterium
CAACACCGGATTCATGCTTGTCGCAGCAAGCCTCGTGATGTTGATGACGCCCGGGCTGGCGTTCTTCTACGGCGGGCTCGTCGGCCGTTCGAACACGCTGACGATCATGATCCAGAGCTTCGCCTCGATGGGGATCACGACGATCCTCTGGTGGGCGGTCGGGTACTCACTTTGCTTCAACGGCGGCTCGAACGGCATCTACGGCAACTTCCATCTCGCCTTCTTGCGCCATGTCGGCGTGCACACGCTGTACAAGCCGTCCGGCATCCCGCTCGTCGTGCTCATCGCGTACCAGATGATGTTCGCGATCATCACGCCCGCGCTCATCACCGGCGCGTTCACGAACCGCGTGACCTTCAAGGCGTACCTGCTGTTCCTCGTCGTCTGGCAGCTCGCCGTCTATTACCCGTTCGTGCACATGTTCTGGGGCAACGGATTGCTCGCGCACTGGGGCGCGCGCGACTTCGCCGGCGGCATCGTCGTGCACGCGAGCGCAGGCTGGGCAGCGCTCGCGTCGGTGCTGTACGTCGGCAAGCGCAAGTTCGCCGACGTGCCGCACAACATCCCGTTCATCGCGCTCGGCACGGGGCTGCTCTGGTTCGGCTGGTACGGCTTCAACGCGGGGAGCGAGCTGAAGGTCGACGACATCACGGCGATCGCATTCCTGAACACCGACATCGCCGCATCGTTCGCCGCCATCACGTGGCTGTTCGTCGAATGGTGGTACGCGAAGAAGCCGCACTTCGTCGGCCTGCTCACCGGAGCTGTCGCCGGTCTCGCGACGATCACGCCCGCTGCCGGCTACGTGCCGATCTACGCCTCCGTCGTGATCGGGATCGCGGCCGGCGTCGTCTGCTATTACGCGATCCAGCTCAAGAACCACTTCCACTGGGACGACGCCCTCGACGTGTGGGGCGTGCACGGCATGGGCGGGATGCTCGGCATCATCCTGCTCGGCGTCTTCGCGGGCACCGCGATCAACCCCGCGGGCGCACAGGGGCTCGTGCACGGCTCGGGGACGTTCTTCTTCAAGCAGCTCGCCGCAGCCGCCGGGTGCTCGGCCTACGCGTTCCTCTTCACGTACGCGATGCTCCGCGTGATCGACTTCGTCACACCGGTTCGCGTGGGAGCCGAGGCCGAGGAAGGGCTCGATGCCTCGATGCACGGCGAGTCCGCGTACGCGCTCGGCGTCTGACTACGGCGCAGCGCACACGACGTGCGTCTCTCCGCCCGTGAACCCCGCGCGGACGACGGTCCTGCAACCGGCAGACGGCGCGTGATTGCCGCGCTCGCTCAGAACGACGGCGACGGGAGCGAGCGCCACCACCAACGCGGCGACGGCGCCGATGAACCAGATGTCGCGGCGCCCAACGCGCCGCCGGAGGCGCTCGCTCTCTGCGGGCATTGCTAGAAGCGCACCGCCACGCCGCGGGGAAGAACGATGACCGGACAGCCCGCGAGCTCGATCAGGTAGTCAGCCGCGGCGCTGATGGTGACGCGGCCGTTCACGGTCCCCGGCTTCGAGCCGACGATGACGAGGTCGGGGCTGTGTCCCGGGCCGTCGACGATGTCCGCGCCGAGCTTCTGCGCAAGCGACTCCGCGGTCTCGCGCGTCGTCGGGTCGCCGTCCTCGCTGACCGCTCGGATCGTCGCGATCGGATTGTGGTTCGCATCCGCGTAGCCCGAGGGTGCGAGCGCGAGCGCGACAGGTCCGCCCTCGAGCAGCCGCTTGGCCGTAGCCTGCGCATCGACGTGGCCGGGTGCCGTGCGGTACTCGGAGCCGAACACGATGAGCTCCGCGCCGCGCGCGAGCACGAGCTCACGCAGTCCCTCCGCCGTCGACGGGTTGTCGACGACGTGGAACGGGACGTCGGTCGGGGAGTCCGGCTCCGGCTCGCGACGGTGGCTGACGTAGGCGAGCTCGAGCGACGCGCCCGCCCCGGCCAGAACCCGGCCGAGGGCGAGCGCGTCGCGGTCGTTGTCGGTCCCGTCGTACGAGACGATGACGGTCGTCACGTCGCGGGCGCCGCTTCGGTCGCGATCGTGGCCACCGCGCCCGCCGGGATCCCGGACGGGTACGCGAGCGACGGGATGTCGGAGGGATAGACCTCGTGCCCGTGCACGGCGAGATCGCCCATCTCCATATCGGCCTCGCTCATGCGCAGCGGCACGAACAGCCCGACGAACTTCAGCAGGATGAACGTGGCCACCCCGGAGAAGACGATGACCCAGAGTGCAGCCAACGCCTGCCACTTCAGCAGATGCAGCCCGCCGACGACAGGCGCCATCGCGGAATCCGCGAGCAGGCCCGTGAGCAGGCCGCCGAAGAGCCCGGCGAATCCGTGCGTGTAGACGACGCCGAGCGTGTCGTCCACGCTCCGGAACGGACGCAGCAGCGCGAGGTAGTTGTACGCGAGGTAGACGAGCACGGAGGCGGCGGCGCCGATGGCGATCGCGCCGAAACCGTTGACGTACCCGGCTGCCGGCGTAATCGCGACGAGACCGACGATCATGCCGTTGACGCTGCCGAGGAGCGACGGCTTGCGCCTCGTGGCGTAGTCGCAGCCGACCCACACGAGAAACGCGACAGCCGTGGCGAGGTTCGTGTTCAGCACGGCTGCTGACGCCTGCGTCCCGACGTTGTAGGGATCGCCGCCGTTGAAGCCGTTCCATCCGAGCCAGAGGAGGCCGGCGCCGACGGCGACCATGGCGAGATTGTTCGGTGCGTCGATCTCGCGGTCACGGGCGAGACGCGGGCCGATCACCCAGGCGGCGATGAAGCCGGAGACGCCCGCCGACAGGTGGATGACGTAGCCGCCGCTGAAGTCCACTGCGCCTTTGTGCGCGAACCAGCCGCCGCCCCAGATCAGGAACGCGTTGATCGTGTACACACACGATCCCCAAAGGACGACGAAGGGGATCCACGCTTTGAAGTTCACGCGGCCGAGGACCGAGCCGAGCATGAGAATCGGCGTGATCGCCGCGAACACGAACTGGAAGTACACGAGCGACGACTGCGGGAACCCGGTCGTTCCGACGAGGGGAATGTTCCCTTGGCCCTGCAGGGACTTGTGGTCGAGCACCTGCCCCGGCTGACCGATGAAGTTCCCGAAGAAACCCGAGTGCGAGACGCCGTGCCACGGGTTGCCAAAGCCCATCTTGTACCCGTAGAGCACCCACTCGACGAGCACGAGCGCGAAGGCGATGAACGCGAGCATCATCGAGTTCACCGACCAGCGCTTCTGCATCACGCCGCCGTAGAGGACGACCAGACCGGGAACGCTCATCAAGCCCACGAGCGTCGCTGCCGTGAGCTGCCAGGAATTCGCTCCTGGACTCAGCCAATGCGGGTAAACCATCTGCGTCTCCCCTCGTTCGGTCCAACAAAAAAGCCCCAGGTCTCCACGAGACCTGAGGCGACACTGCCTCCGCGGGGCTTCTTTGCCGACCGCGTAGGCGGCACGTTACACGGCCCTTCGGCCGGATCGGCCGAAAAAACCGGTCAACCGTCGCAGCGGACGAACGTACAGTTGCGCGATGGAGATCGTCGAACGCGAGGCGCGGGCCGCTCGCGATGCGCTGGCTGCGCTCACGGACGAACGCGTCGACGCAGCGCTCGATCGCGTCGTCGAGCTCCTCGACGAGCACGCGGACGAGATCCTCACGGCGAACATCGCCGACCTCGAGGCGGCGCGCGATCTCGACGAGGGCGCGCGCGACCGGCTGCGCCTGGATGCCGGGCGTCTCGAGACCATCGGCGAGGGCGTGCGCGCGACGCGCGCGCTCGCGCCGATCGAACGCGACGTGCGCACGTGGACGCTCGAGAACGGGCTCGTCGTCTCCGAGCGGCTCATCCCGGTCGGCGTGATCGGTGCGAACTTCGAAGCGCGTCCGAATGTCGCGGTCGACGTCGCAGCGCAGGTGCTGAAAAGCGGGAACGCCGTCGTGTTGCGCACCGGGAGCGCCGCGCTCGGGACGGTGACGGCGCTCGTCGATCTCGTCCTGCGTCCCGCCGCAGGCGACGTCGTCGGCCTCGTACGCGCGCCGGGGCGCGAAGGAGCGGAGGCGCTCGTCTCGCTGCCGGAGCTCATCCCGCTCGTCATCCTCCGCGGCAGCGGCGCCTCGACCGCCGCGCTCGCGCGCCGGGCAGCCGAGCACGGCGTGCGCGCGCTCGCGCACGCGGAGGGCGGCGGCGTGTTGTACGCGCACGCGGCAGCCGACCCGGCGAAGCTCGAGCAGCTCGTCCGCGCGAGTCTCGACCGGCTCGGCGTCTGCAACCGCCTCAACCTCGCGCTCGCCGACACGGCGGAACTGGCGGACGCGATCGCCTCGGTCTGCGGCGAGCTCGGCATCGCGATCGCGGAGGAGCTCCCGCCGAGTCGCGAGTGGGCGTCCGAGCCGGACCGCGTCGCAACCATCACGCTGCGCCGCGTGAACGGCGTGGCCGAAGCGGCGCGTATCGCGAACGAGCAGACGTCCGGCCTCGCGGCGTCGATCGTGACCGAGGATGCGGCGGCGGCGGAGCTGTTCCTCGACGACTACCGGGGAACGGCTGTCTTCTGGAACGCTCCGACGCGGTTCGCCGACGGCTTCGAGCTGCTCGGAACGCCGGAGACCGGCATCAGCGTCGACCGGTTCCCGGGCCCGCGCGGCCCGGTGACGTATCGCGACCTCTGCCTGCGCCAGTACCGCGTCGTCGGCGACGGCACGCAGCACCGGTGACGGTCGTCGTCAAGCTCGGCTCGTCCCTCGTCACGGACGGCGCGGGACGCATTCGCCGCTCGGTGCTGGCGGCGCGTGCGGCCGACGTGGCCGAGCTCGGCGAGCCGGTGTGCATCGTCTCGTCGGGAGCGATCGCGCTCGGCCTCCCCGTGCTCGGGTTGCCGCGGCGGCCGCGCGCGACGCCACAGCTGCAAGCCGCGTCGGCAGCGGGACAGGTGCGGCTGCAGCTCGCGTGGGAGTCGGCGTTCCGCCGCCACGGGCTCACGATCGCGCAGGTGCTCCTCTCGGCCGGCGACCTCGCAGGCCGCGCGTCGTACGTGAACGTCCGCAACGCGCTGCAGGAGCTGCTGCGACTCGGCGTCGTCCCCGTCGTGAACGAGAACGACGCGACTGCGACCGACGAGATCACCTTCGGCGACAACGACGCGCTCGCCGCCCAGGTCGCCGTCCTGCTCGGCGCGCGGCTGCTCGTGCTGCTGACCGAGGTCGAAGGCGTCTACGGCGCGAGCGCGGAGCTGCTCGTGAGCGGCGACGCGATCGATGAGGACGCGCTCGGCATGGGCGGCCCGCTCGGCCGCGGCGGGATGGCGAGCAAGGTCGCGGCCGCGCGGCTCGCCGCAGAGGCCGGCATCCCGACCGTGATCGCGTCCGGTCGCGGGGACGGCGTCGTGCGCGCGATCGCCGCGGGCGAGGCGCGAGGCACCTCGTTCGCGCCGGCCGAGAAGCAGGCGAACGCGTTCAAGCTCTGGCTCCGGCATGCGAAGCCGGCGGCCGGCACGCTCGTGCTCGACGACGGCGCGCGCGACGCGATCCTCACGGGCGGGCGGAGCCTCCTCGCCGTCGGCGTCGTCGAGTGCGAGGGCTCATTCGACGAGGGGGATGCGGTCGAGCTCGCCTCGGTCGACGGCACGCGCATCGGCAAGGGCATCGCCGGCGCGAGCGCCGCCGAGCTGCGCGGCCGGCCGCGCGGCGTCGAGGCCGTGCACCGCGACCGGCTCGTTCTCTACTGAGACAGCGTCTCGATGATCGCCTCGGCGATGACGCGCATCGGCCGGCCTGACGTCTGGCTCGCACGCCGCAGGCGCGCGAACGCGTCTTGCTCGTTCAGTCCCTGGTTCTCCATCAGGAGGCCCTTTGCGCGCTCGATCAGCTTGCGCGCCGCCAGCGCCTCTGAAAGCGATTCGGCCTCCTCGCGAACCGCGGCCAGCTGATCGAACCGTGCACGTGCGGTCGCGATCGCGGGCAGCAGGTCCTCCTCGCGGAACGGCTTTGCCAGGTAGCCGTACACACCGGCCTCCGCTGCGCGCCGGACGAGGCTCTGCTCGGTGAAGGCGCTGATGATCACGATCGGCATCGGCCGCTCGTCGAGGATCCTGCGCGCCGCCTCGATCCCATCGAGGCGCGGCATCTTCACGTCGAGCACGGCGACGTCGGGTGCGGTCGAGCCCGCGAGCTCGACCGCCTCGACGCCGTCCTTCGCCTCGGCGCAGACCTCGAGCCCCGCACGCTCGAGCATGCCCCGGAGGTCCAGGCGGATGAGCGTCTCGTCCTCTGCGATCAGAACTTTCATGACGCGGGGTGAAACTCGATGCGGCGGCCGATGTCGCGGCGCGCGGCGAGCAGCTCGCGATGGCGAGCCGCCGCGGCATAGAGCGCAGGCGCGACGTCGCCGTCGCGGAACGGCTTGAGCAGGTAGCCGAACACACCCGCCGCGATCGCCTTCTCGACGGTGGCGCGGTCGCGAAACGCCGTCAGCATCACCATCGGGATCGGACGTTCCGCGTAAATGCGCCGGGCCGCTTCGATCCCGTCGAGGTTCGGCATGCGCACGTCGAGAAGCGCGATGTCGGGCTGGGTCGCACGCGCCAGCGCGACGGCCTCGAGGCCGTCGCGCGCCTCGGCGCAGACGGCGAAGTCGTGGCGTTCGAGGATCGCTCGCAGGTCGAGACGGATGATCGTCTCGTCTTCGGCGATGAGGACTTTCACAGCGCGCCTCCCTTCGGTCGTAAAGACTCACGAAGGCAGCGTCGCCTCGAACGTCGATGACGCTAGCAGATCGCGCGGCGGATGCCGCGCACGGCCTGCGCGATGCGCTGCTCGTTCTCGACGAGCGCGAAGCGGACGAAACCCTCGCCGTCCGCGCCGAAGCCGCTGCCGGGGCTGACGGCCACATGCGCGTCGCGCAAAAGTCGCAGCGCGAACGGCTGCGCCGCCTCGTCCGTCGGAATGCGCGCCCAGACGAACATCGTCGCCCGCGGCCGGTCGACCTCCCAGCCCGCACGCATCAGTCCGTCGCACAACGCATTGCGTCGCCCCTCGTACACGGCAGCCGCCTCGGCGGGCTGGTCGCGCGCCTCGCGCAGCGCCACCGTCGCGGCGATCTGCAGCGGCTGGAAGCTCCCGTAGTCGAGGTATGACTTCAGTCGCGCGAGCGCGCCGACGACGTCGGCGCGGCCGAGCACGAACGCGATGCGCCAGCCGGCGAGCGAGAAGCCCTTCGTCAGCGAGTACAGCTCGACCGCGACCTCGCGCGCGCCCTCGGCCTCGAAGATGGACGGCGGCCGGTACCCGTCGAACGCGAGATCCGCGTACGCGAAGTCGTGGACGAGCACCATGTCGCGCTCGCGCGCGAAGTCGACGAGCCGCTGCATCGCGTCCAACTCCACGCACGCCGTCGTCGGGTTGTGCGGGAACGAGCAGAGCAGCACGCGCGGGCGCGGTTGCGCCGCTTCCCAGGCGTCCTCCACGCCGGCGACGAAATCGAGCGCGGGAACGCGCTGCACCGTCGCACCCGCGAAGCCGGGCGCGAACAGGTGGATGGGATAGCTCGGGCTGGGCACGAGCGCGGCGTCCCCCGGGCCGAGGAGCACCCATAGCAGGTGGACGAGACCTTCCTTCGCGCCGAGCGCGAGGGTCGCCTCCGTCTCGGGATCGAGGTCGACGCCGTACCGGTCGCGATACAGCTCGCACACCGCTGCCCGCAGGTTCGGAAGCCCGCGGCTGGAGGAGTAGCGGTGGTTGCGCGGAATGAGCGCCGCCTCGCGCAGCTTCTCGACGGCGATCTCCGGCGGCGGCACGTCGGGGTTGCCGAAGCCGAGGTCGATGACGTCCTCGCCCGAACGGCGGAGCTCGAGCTTCAGCCGCTCGACCTCCGCAAACGCGTACGGCGGGAGCGCGTCGACGCGCCGAAAGTCGGTCACGCCGCAGATCGTCGCACGGCGAGCGCCGCACGGACGCCGATCACGTCACCGATGACCACGAGGGCCGGTGAGACCGGCGCCGGCGCGACCGCGCCGAGCGGTGAGACGACGACCTCTTCGTCAGGCATCGTCCCGCGCACGATCACGGCTGCGGGCGTCGAGGCGGGCATGCCGTGCTCGATCAGGCGCTGCGCGAGCCGGTCGGCGCGGGCGCCGCCCATGTACGCGACGAGCGTGCCGGGGACACGCGCGAGAGCGGCGACGTCGAGCCGTTCGACGTCGTGCGCAGCGAACGCCGTCACGGCCGAGGACAGCCCACGGTGCGTCACCGGGATGCCAACGGATCCCGGAACCGAGGCGAGCGACGAGACGCCGGGGATGACTTCGAAGGGGACTTCGGCGTCCGCGAGCGCGAGCGCCTCCTCCCCGCCGCGGCCGAACAGGAACGGATCGCCGCCCTTGAGGCGGACGACGTCGTCGCCGCGGCGGCCGAGCGCGACGAGCAGCGCATTCACCTCGTCCTGCTCGAGCCGGTCGCGCTCGATGCGCAGCGCGTCGGCGGGCGCCTCGTCGACGAGCTCGGGCGCGACGAGGCGGTCGTAGACGATGACGTCGCACGCGCGCACGCGCTCGAGCCCCTTCACCGTGATGAGCCCCGGATCGCCGGGGCCCGCGCCGACGAGCGAGACCGTCATCCCAGCGCTCTCGTCACCGCGTTGCGGAAGTAGTCGCGGCGCTCCTCGTACGTGCCGAACGTCTTCTTCACCCAGGGCCGCACGCGGCGGAGCTCCTCCGCGAGCTGCTCGTGCTCGAAGCCGATCTGCGCCGCAAAGCGGTCGCGCAGCCACTGCGCGAGCGCGGGTGACGCACCGCCGGTCGAGACCGCGAGGGTAATGTCGCCGCGGCGGTGGAGCGCGGGCAGGATGAACGTGCAGAGCTCGGGGACGTCCTCGACGTTGCAGAAGATCCGACGCTCGCTCGCGTCCGCGGAGACGCGCTCTCCCTGCTCGCGGTCGACGACCACCACGAGCCAGACGCCCTCGAGCTCGTCGGGCTCGTACCGGTCGACGACGACGACGTCGGCGCCGCTCGCTTCCAGCGCGCGTACCTTGTCCGGCGAGCGCCCGACGACGAGGACGCGGCGTCCGGTGAGATCGAGGCAGGCGACGTAGTGCTGGGTCATACGCCGACCGAATGGATGCGCGCGCCGGACCGGTCGAGCTTGACGGTCAGCTCGAGCCCGTCGACCGCGACGGAGACGACAAAGGCACCCGGCCCGCTCGACTGCACGGAGACGCGCTCGAGCGTCTTGCCCTCGAGCGCCTCGAGCGCGGAGGTCACCTCGCGTGCGCCGTCCGCCAGCTCGCGTCCGCCGGGGAGACGGCGGTACGTCTTCAGCGCCGCCTGCTCGCCCTCGGGCCCGTAGACACTCCGGATGCGACCGGTCGTAAGGCCGAGCTCGATCAGCTCTTCGAGCGCCTGCGCCTCGTCGTCGCCGAGCTCGCCGTCCTGCACGGCTGCGACGAGATCGGCGAGCCGCGCGCGCCGCTCGCCGTCCTGCACGAGCGCGAGCACCGCCTGGGCCTCGCCCAGCGCGACCTCGGCCGCCTCTCCACGGAGCGCGAGCGTCACTTGCCGAGGATCGCTTTCAGCTCGTGCTCGAAGCCGCCGTGCTCGATCGAGCAGTGCATGCCGCACTCCTTCGGCGCGTTCGACTCCCACCACCAGCGGCCGGCGCGCTCTGCCTCGCCCGGCTCGACCGCGCGCGTGCACGGCTCGCAGCCGATCGAGGTGAAGCCGCGCGCGTACAGCGGATGGATCGGGACGTCGTGCTCGCGCAGGTACGTCCACACGTCGCGGGCGGTCCACTCCGCGAGCGGGTTGAGCTTGACCATCGCACCGTGGTCGTGGTCGATCTCGACCTTGCGGATGTTCGTGCGCGTTGCCCACTGGTCGCGGCGCAGGCCGGTGATCCACGCGTCGAGCCCGTCCAGTTGGCGCAGAAGCGGTTGCACCTTGCGCACCTGGCAGCAGAGCAGGCGGTTCTCCACCGACTCGCGGAAAAGGTCGAGACCTTTCCCTTCGACCATGCGCCGCACATGCTCCGAATCCGGTTGCACGACTTCGAGGTCGATGCCCGGATAGCGCTTCCGCAGCGTCTCCGCGAACTCGAGCGACTCCTGCGGCAAGCGGTCGGTGTCGATCGTGAAGACGCGCACGTTTGGATCGATCTCGTACGCCATGTCGATGACGACCGATCCGTCGACCTGGAACGCCGTCGAGATCGCGATCTGCTCGAACTCGGCGAGCGCCCATTCGATCAGCGCCTGCGGCTCCTCGCCTTCGAAGCGGATGGAGAGCTCGCCCGCGTCGAGCTCGTCGAGCAGCTCGGTCACGCCGCCACCCTTTTGCGCGCCGGCTCGAGGCCGGCGAGCGCGCCGAGCTCGTCGTCGGACAGGCGGCGCTGGAAGTCGGTGAACGTCTCGTCGTTCGCTCGGCCGTCGAGCCATCCGCGCACGAGGCCTTCGACGGCGGCCTCGAGTCGCTCGCTCGCGACGCGGCGGAAGAGCGATCCGCCGATGACAGGCGCTGGGCCGAGCGAGCCGCGCACGAAGATGTCGTAGGCAGAGATGCGATTGCCGTCCTCGTCCTTGCCCGTCGTCGCCTGGAAGCCGAGGTCGCCGACCCAGTGCTGCGCGCACGCGTGCGGACAGCCGTCCAGGTGCAGGCGGAGCTCGCCGACCTGCGAGCCGAACGTCGACTCGAGATGCTCGACGAGCGTCTGGAGGCGCGTCTTCGTCTCGCCGACGGAGAAGTTGCAATGCGGCTCGCCCGTGCATGCGATCGAGTTCGCCCAGATCTCGTTCGTCTCGAGCGGCAGGCCGATCGCGTCCAGTCGCTGCAACGCGGCATCGACCTCGCGCACGCCCGTGAGGATCAGGTTCTGCTGTCGCGTCAGGCGAACGTCGCCGCCGATCTCCTCGGCGAGATCCGCGACCGCGATCAGTTGGTCGCCGGAGGTGAGTCCCAGGCGGACGGGCACTCCGATGGTGGAGAGCCCGTCCTGGCGCTGGGCGTGCACGCCAATGTGCGCGGAGGGATGCGCTGAGATCGGCGGCAGGGTGAAACGCTCGAGCGTGCGGCCGAGCTTCGTCTCGACGCGCTCGAGGATGCCCTCGGCGCCGAGCTCGTCGACCATGAACTTCAGGCGCGCCTTTACGCGCGACATGCGGTACTTGAGATCCTCGCTCCACACGGAGGTGACGGCGCCGAGGATCTCGATCGCGTCCTCCTTCGGGACGAACACGCCGAGGTCGCGTGCGATGCGCGGAACGGACGCGAGCCCGCCGCCGACGAGCACGCCGTAGCCCTCGCGTCCTTCGTGCACGACGCCGACGAGGGAGACGCAGTTGATCTCGGGCGCATTGCAGCGATCGGGGCAGCTCGCGATCGAGTACTTGTGCTTGCGCGGGAGATTCGCCCAGGTCGGGTTGCCGTAGAACTCGACCGTCGCGGCGTCGATGACGGGCGTCGAGTCGAAGAGCTCGTCTGCGGCGAGACCCGTGAGCGGGCAGCCGGTGATGTTGCGCACGGTGTCGCCGCAGCCGCCGGCGCTCGTGATGCCGGCGTCCTCGAGGTCGGCGAAGACGTTGGCGAGCTGGGAGAGCTCGAGCCAGTGCAGCTGGATGCACTGGCGCGTCGTCAGCTCGGCGTCGCCGCGGCCGTAGCGGTTCGCGACCTCGCCGATGCGGCGCAGCTTCGCCGGGCTGAGGATCCCGGACGGGATCTTGACGCGCAGCATGAACGTCCCGACCTTCGGCTTGTCGTGGTAGAGCCCCCACCACTGCAGCCGCACGATGTCCTCTTCGGCCATGGCCTCGTAGCCCTGCGCGACGAGCGCGGGCAATTCATCGCGAATGCCGAGCGGCGGCCTGTCGCGCTTGATGCGCTCCACCGAGTTGCGCTCGTAGACGGACTCCCAGTCCATCCTGGGACGCTACTATCGAAAGTAAAGTAAGGGTCGACCGATTGTTCGGTTAGGCAGCTTCGAGCTCGGCGATGTCGAGCTTGCCCATCTTCATCATGCAGGCCATCACGCGCTGCGCCCGCTCCGGGTCTGATCCCGTGAGCAGCTCGGGCAGCCGCGTCGGGACGATCTGCCACGACAGGCCGAAGCGATCCTTGAGCCAGCCGCACGGGCCGTGCTCGCCGCCCTCGGCGAACGCGTCCCAGTAGCGGTCGACCTCGTCCTGCGACTCGCAGAAGATCTGGAACGAGACGGCTTCCGTGAACGTGTAGTTGGGGCCGCCGTTGAGCGCGAGGAACGGCTGCCCGTTGAGCTCGAACTCGACGGTCATGACCGTTCCCTCCTCGCGCGGGCCGGCGGAGCCGTGGCGCACGACGTTCGTGATGCGCGAGTTCGGGATGATCGACGTGTACAGCTTCGCGGCGTCTTCGCCGTCGGTGTCGAACCACAGGCAGGGAGTGATCGGCTTCATGGACGGGCTCCTCTCGCGTCGAAGAGGCCGTGGATGCCGGCGATGGCGGCGTCGAGGTCGGTCTGGCTGACCGCCTCCGGGTTCCGCACGGCGACGGCGACCACTTCGGTGTGCGCGATCAACTGGCGCACGACCTCCCTCAGCTCCTCCAGCTCGGCCTCGAGCTCAGCCACCGTCTTCCTGGCCATGCCGGAGCCTAACCGGTGTTGCGCAACCCGGCCGCGATCCCCGCGATCGAGCGGAGGAGCGGGGGCGCAGCTGCCTCGTCTCCGGCTCGGTAGCGGCGGAGGAGGGCGACCTGGATGGCGTTGATCGGGTCGACATACGGGTTGCGCAGCCCGATGGAGCGCTGCACGACCGGATGGCGGTCGAGCAGCTCCTCCGCCTCGACGATCTCGAGCACGGCGGCGACGGTGCGCGCGTGCTCGGCCGCGATCGGCTCCCACAGGCTCGGCTCGTCCACGAGCTCGAGGTACTCCGCGGCGATCTCCATGCTCGACTTCGCCAGCGTCATCTCGAGGTTCTGCACGAGCGTGCGGAAGAACGGCCAACGCCGATAGAGGTCGCGCAGCTCACCGATGTCCGCCTCCGCGAACGCGGCGCCGCAGCCGTACCACGCCGGCAGCAGGGATCGGTTCTGCGTCCAAGCGAACACCCACGGGATCGCGCGCAGCGATGCGAGGTACTCCGCGCCTTCCGGACGACGTGATGGACGCGAGCCGATGTTGAGCAGCGCGAGCTCGTCCACCGGCGTGAACGCACGGAAGAAGGCGACGAGCCGCTCGTCCTCGACGAGCTCGCGATACACGGCGCGCGACCGTTCCGCGAGCGCGGCGATGAGCGTCGTGTCGACGTCCTCCTCGGCGCGGCCCGCGGCGAGGACGGTCGCGGCGAGCGCTGCTTCGAGATTGCGGTGCGCGAGCTCCGGCAGCCCGTACTTGAACGCGATCGTCTCGCCCTGTTCGGTGATCTTCAGGTGCGAATGCGGCTGGGCGAGGATCGCATCGAAGGTGGGACCGCCTCCGCGGCCCGCACTGCCGCCTCGTCCGTGGAACACCGTGAGCGTGATGCCGTGCCGGCGCGCGATCCCGGTGAGGGCGACGAGCGCGGAGCGGATCTCCCATTGCGCCGCGAGGTATCCCGCGTCCTTCGCCGAATCGGAGTAGCCGACCATGACCTCGCCGCACAGGAGCTCTTCGTAGATCTGCGGCGCAGCACGCAGCGCCTCGACCGACTCGAACAGCGGAACGACGTTCGGCGCAAGCGTCAGCTCGCGCACGCGGCGCACGTCGTCCGCCGACGAGACGCCCGACACGATCACGGTCTCTCCCGCGGCGGCAAGGAGCGCGCGGATGCGTTCGTCCGGGTCGATCGCGTCGCGCGCGTGCACGCGCACCTCGACGTCGGCGAGGTCGAAGCCGAAGATCTCGACGCGCCTGCGCAGGGCGGCGAGCGAACCGTCGGCGATTCTCGCTCCGCGATTGGCGCGCAGGCTCCGGTCGATCACGTCGAGGTCGGCGGCGAGGTCGTCGTACGCACCGTCCTGGAGGCGGCGCCACACGAAGCTGAGCTTGCGCCGGTACGGCTCGTCAAGGTTCTGGTCGCCGATCTCCGCCGTGTACTCCGGCAGGTCGCGCTCGTCGCGCGCAATCGACTCGAGCAGCTCGTCGGACACGACGGTCAGCCGCGACGACACGCCGATCTCGGCGGCGAGCGCACGCACGTCCGCGCGATAGCGCTGAAGCAGCAGCGTGCGCGCCCGCGATCGCGCCTCGGCAAGCGTCTCGACGGTCGTCAGCGGATTCCCGTCGGCGTCGCCGCCGATCCAGCTTCCGAAGCGCAGCGGCACGGGCGCGTCCGGCAAACGGCGGCGGTACTCGGCGAGCAGGCGCTCGGAGGCGTCGATGAGGCTCTGCTCGAAGAACCAGTGGCCGTTGCGGATCTCGTCCACCACCTGGGGACGCCGCGTCCGCACCTCGTCCGCCTGCCAGAGCATCGTGATCTCGCCCGCGAGCGCGTCCTCGACGTCCTCGCCCTCGTCGAGCCGCGCGAGCAGCGCAGCGATCCGGAGATGTGCCGCGAGCACGGTGCGCCGCGCGGCCTCGGTCGGATGCGCGGTGAGGACGAGCCTCAGCGAGACGTCGCCCGGCTCCCCGACCTCGGCGAACGCCGCGGCCAGCGACTCGCGCGACACGTGCTCCTCGCGCGCGTACGCGCGCCGCCGCCGGATGCGGTTGTGCTGCTCCGCGACGTTCGCCAGCTGGAAATAGAGCGCGAATGCGCGCAGGACGCTCGCCTGCCGCTCGAGCGGCAGCGCCTCGACCGCGTCGCGGAGCTCGTCCCGCTGCGTCCCCTGTCTCGCGGCGCGAGAGAGCGCACGGACGTGCTCGACGTCTGCGAGCAGCGACTCGTCCTCCTGCTCGACGAGCACGCGGCCGAGCAGGTCGCCGAGCTGGCGGACGTCGCGGCGCACATCTTCCATTGGCCTAGGGTCGCACGAACCTGCCTGCAAAACCGAACAATCGCTTGGTACGAGGGCGGCCATGGGCTAGCCTCGAACGATGGGTCGCACGCTCTTCGAGAAGGTCTGGGACGACCACGTCGTCACGAGCGGCGAGGGGCGCCCGGATCTGCTCTACGTCGACCTCCATCTCGTCCACGAGGTGACCTCGCCGCAAGCGTTCGAGGGCCTGCGCGTCGCCGGCCGCAGGGTGCGCCGACCCGATCTGACGGTCGCGACGATGGATCACAACGTGGCGACGGGGGACGACACGCCGGCCGATCCGCTGTCGACGCAGCAGCTCGAGACGCTCGCGCAGAACTGCGAGGAGTTCGGCGTCCCCCTGTATGCGACGGGCAGCGGCCGCGAGGGGATCGTCCACGTCATCGGCCCCGAGCTCGGCCTGACCCAGCCCGGCAAGACGATCGTGTGCGGCGACTCGCACACGTCGACGCACGGCGCGTTCGGCGCGCTCGCTTTCGGCATCGGCACGTCCGAGGTGGAGCACGTCCTGGCGACGCAGACGCTCGCGCAGCGGAGACCGCGCACGCTACGTATCCGCTTCGAGGGCGAGCGCGCGCCGGGCGTGACCGCAAAGGATCTCGTCCTCGCCGCGATCGGCGAGATCGGCGTGGACGGCGGGGTCGGCCAGGTGATCGAGTACGCAGGCCCGGCGATCGAGGCGCTCTCGATGGAAGGCCGCATGACGGTCTGCAACATGTCGATCGAGGCGGGCGCGCGCGCCGGAATGATCGCGCCGGACGAGACGACGTTCGCATACCTGCGCGAGCGCGGCGTCGAGATCCAGGAGCGCTGGCGCGAGCTGCCGAGCGATCCCGACGCCGTGTTCGCTCGCGAGGTCGTCATCGACGTCGCCGCGGTGAAACCGCAGGTGACGTGGGGGACGAATCCCGGAATGGTCGCGTCGATCGACGACGTCGTCCCCGTCCCGGCCGACGAGGCGGCCGAGCGCGCGCTCGTCTACATGGGTCTCGAACCGGGCACGCCGATCCGCGACATCCACGTCGACCGCGTCTTCATCGGCTCGTGCACGAACTCGCGCATCGAGGACCTGCGCGCGGCGGCCGCCGTCGTGCAGGGACGACACGTGCACCCGTCGGTGCGTGCGATGGTCGTCCCCGGATCTGCGCGCGTGAAGAAGCAGGCCGAGGCGGAGGGGCTCGACCAGGTGTTCGCGGCGGCCGGGTTCGAATGGCGGCGCGCGGGCTGCTCCATGTGCCTCGGGATGAACCCTGACGTGCTCGCGCCCGGTGAGCGCTGCGCGTCGACGTCGAACAGGAACTTCGAGGGGCGCCAGGGCGCGGGCGGGCGGACGCATCTCGTCAGCCCCGAGGTCGCCGCGGCGACGGCGCTCGTAGGCCACTTCGCGGTGCCGGCATGAAGGCGTTCCGGAGCGTGACGTCGACCGCGGTCGTGCTCGACCGCCCCGACGTCGACACCGACCAGATCATCCCGAAGCAATTCCTCAAGCGGATCGAGCGCAGCGGCTTCGGCGAGTTTCTCTTCTTCGACTGGCGCAAGGATCCCGAGTTCGAGCTGAACCATCAGACGGGAAAGATCCTGTTGGCGGGACGGAACTTCGGCTGCGGCTCGTCGCGCGAGCACGCGCCGTGGGCGCTCGAGGACTACGGCTTCGAGGCAGTCGTCGCGCCCTCGTTCGGCGACATCTTCCGGCAGAACTCGTTGAAGATCGGGCTGCTGCCCGTGCAACTGCCGGAGGAGCATGTGCGCGACCTGATGGATCGCGCGCGCGCCGGCGAGGAGCTGACCGTCGATCTCGAGACGCGCACCGCGGGCGGCCATCCGTTCGAGCTGGACGACTTCACGCGCGAGTGCCTGCTCGAAGGGCTGGACGAGATCGCGCTCACGCTGCGCGACGAGCCGGCAATCGGCGCGTACGAGCGCGCGCACACCATCGTGTAAGCAATTCCGGACGCTCCGGAGCAAGGCCCGTCTTTTGCGGGTATGGTGTATCGCGTTGCGACCGATTCGTGGTCGCAGAAAGCGCACGAGCGGGCCGGGTCGCACAGGACTTCCTGCTGCACGTTCGACTCAAACGGTCGCGCCGTTGCCGAAACTGTCGGGGCGCGCCGATACGAACGACCACTAGGAAGTAGACGCTATGACCTTTCGTCGTACGCTCTTCGTCCCTCTATTTCTGATCGTCCTTCTCGCCGCGGTCGCGATTCCGGCTGCCGGCGCGACAACCCCAGCCGTCTTCACATTGACGGTCGGCGGTCTTTCGATCAGCGCGCCGAGCACGACCGCCGATTTCGGCACCCAGTCGGTCTCGAACAGCGCCCAGACGATCACCGGCTCACTCGGGCCCGTCACGGTCTCGGACCAGCGCGGGGGCGTGACCACTTGGACCGCATCGGTGATCTCGACCGCGTTCACCCCGACCGCCGGCCCGGCCGTCGGAGCTGTGGCCGTCAGCTACAACCCGGGCGCGTTCACCGCCTCCGGCGTCGTCCCGACCCGGATCGTGGCATCCGACCTGACCGGGGTCACCCCGGTCGTCTCGGGCGCTTCCAGCGGCGTCTCGACGGTCACCTGGAATCCGACCATCTCGATCCTCGTCCCCGCGAACTTCGCCGCGGGTGTCTACACCGCGACGATCACCCATTCGGTCGCCTGAGCAATCACATGCGGCGCACCCTGCTCGGACTTGCCGTTCTCGCCGCCTTCGCCCTGCCCGCCGCCGCCACGGCGGCCGGGCAGGGCGGAATCGAAGCGCGCCTGATCGCAACTCCGCAGGCTGCGAGCACGAACCCGCTCGGACGTCTCTTCATCCTTGCGCGGCTTGCCCCCGGCGCCACGCTCACACGCACGGTCGAGATCAGCAACAAGACAGCCGCGTCGACCGCGCTGGCGGTCTACCCGGCGGCAGCATCGAACATCGCCGGACAGTTCGCCTTTGCTCCCGGACACACGCAGAACGAGCTTTCCCGGTGGACGGTCGTCAGCAACCCTACGCTGAGCCTTTCGCCCAGCGGCCACGCAACCGAGACCGTCACGATCGTGGTGCCGCCGGGGGCGACAGACGGTGAGCGGGCAGCGGTCGTGTGGACGGAGATCCGCGCGGCAGGCTCAACCGGTGTCCAGCTCGTCAACCGGGTCGGCGTGCGCGTCTACCTGATAATCGGCGCAGGCGCCTTCCACACCGCACCGACAGCTCCGCCGCATACGACTCCGACGCTCCCACCTGCAGCGGGCGGCGGGTCGTTCTGGTCCGCGCATCTCTCGCAGATTCTCGCCGCGGTCGCGCTGCTTCTGGTCGCAGCGCTCGCGCTGACAGGGTTCGGGATGTTTCGCGGCCGTCGCGGTGCACACGGACTGACCTAGACTCGCCCGGCGATGAAAGCGGTCGAGCTCGTCTTCGAGGTCGGATGGGCGGCGTTCTGGGTGTACTGGATCGTTGCGGCCTTTTCGACGAAGAGAGGCCGCATCCCGTGGGGACGCGAGGCCCGAATCAGAGCGGTGATCGTCGTCATCGTGATCGTCCTGGTGCGCATAGGAGCGTTTCGCAATCACGGCGTCCAGACAGATCCATGGCGCGCCGGCATCGGGCTCGTCCTCTTCGCCCTCGGTCTCGCGTTCGCGATCTGGGCGCGACTGAACATCGGGCGCAACTGGGGAACGCCGATGACGCAGAAGGACGAGCCGGAGCTCGTGACGAGCGGCCCCTACCGCCTTGCGCGGCATCCCATCTACTCGGGCATCCTGACGGCCGGCATCGGCACCGCCGTCGCGCTCAGCTGGTCGTGGCTGATCGCCGTCGCTCTCGGCGGTATCTACTTCATCTACAGCGCGACCGTGGAAGAGCGCTACCTGACCGAGCAGTTCCCGGACGGCTACCCGGCGTACAAGCGCTCGACCAAGATGCTCGTGCCGTTCATCCTCTAGCCACCTCACGCTTCACGAGGTCCAGCAGCTCGTGGTAGAGCTCGGCGAGACCGTCCGCCGACAGCGGCCCGCGGTTCGCGCGCTGCAGGTACTGCAGCATCCACTCCTCGCGCGCGAGGTCGACGAAGCCGATGCCGTGCTCTTCCTTGTACCGCTTCAGCTTCGCGACGAGGCGCAGGCGCTTGTTCACGAGCTCGACGAGCGCGGAGTCGAGATCCGAGATGTCGCGCCGTATGTCCTTGACGAACGGATCGGTTGTTTCGGAGACGCTCATGACACCACCTTTGCAGCTTCGTAGACACCGGCAACGCGATGGGAACGTGTCAACGCCGCGAGCTCGTCGAGCGCGCCGCGCACGACGGGATCGAGCGGATGCCCTGCGACGACCGCGTCGAAGCGATAGCTCCACGGCGTCGCCGGAAGCGGCCGCGACACGAGTCGCACGAGGTCGAGCCCGGCCACGGAGAACGGCGTGATCGCCGCATGCAGCGCGCCCGGACGGTGATCGG
>DASYFU010000386.1:0-3733 GCA_036498225.1 Gaiellaceae bacterium
GCTGGTCGGCCCGGTCGCCGACGGCGCGACCGGCGTCGTCGTCTCCATCGTCGGCGACGGCGACCGCGCGCTCGCATCCGACCGCGGCGTCGCGCCCACCTTCGAGCCCGGAGAGCTCGATGCCGCGTGGCTCGAGTGCGACGTGCTCCATCTCTCCGGCTACGCGCTCCTGCGCGAGCCGGTGTCGGACACCGCGCTGCTCGCGGCGACGATCGCACGCGGCCGCGGGGCGCGGATCTCCGTCGACGTCGCCGCGTGGACGGAGATCCGCACGTTCGGCCCGGTTCGCTTCCGCGAGCTGATCGACACGGTCGCGCCCGACGTCCTCTTCGCGACGGAGGCGGAGTGGGAGATCCTCGGCGGCGCATATCTCACCGCGCCGACGGGCGTCATCAAACGCGGCCCGCGCGGCGCGACCGTCGTCACCGCCGACGCGCGGCTCGACCTCTCCCCCGTCGAGGCCGACGTCGTGGACACGACCGGCGCCGGCGACGCGTTCGCGGCCGGCTTCCTCCTCGGCGGCTCGCTCGAGGAAGCGGCGCGCCGCGGGCTCGACGCAGCGGCCCGCTGTGTCGCGACGGTAGGTTCGATGCCGTGAACGTCGAGCCGATGACCGAGGAGTTCGCCGCCGAGATCGCGGACTGGCGGTACGAGTTTCCGTACGAGTGGTACGACACCGCGTCGGACCCGCGCCGCATCGAGCTGTTCTCGAGCGCAGTGCAGCGCGAGGGCCTGCGCGCGATCGTCGGCGACGACGGCACGCTCGTCGGCTTCTTCAACTTCGTGCGCGAGGACGACGAGGTGCGCGTCGGGCTCGGGATGCGTCCCGACCTCACCGGGCAAGGGCTTGCGCAGCCGTTCATCGAGGCCGGGCTCGAGTACGCACGCGCGCAATGGGAGCCGCTGCGCTTCCGCCTTTGGGTCGCGCGCTGGAACGAGCGCGCGCTGCGCGCGTACCGCCGCGCCGGCTTCCGCGAGGTCACGATGGGCGACAGCCGCTTCGTCGAGATGGAACGCCCCGCGTGATCCGCATCGCCGACGAGGTGCGCGAGGCGACCGCGGTCGTCGCGCTGGAGACGACGCTGGTCGCGCACGGCTTCCCGCCCGGCGAAGGCGTCGACGTCGGCATGGAGTCGGAGCGCCAGGTGCGCGCCGGAGGAGCGACGCCCGCGACGATCGGCGTGCTCGACGGCGAGATCGTCGTCGGGCTCGCGGAGGACGAGCTCGCGCGCTTCGACGCGTCGGCGCGCAAGGTCGGGCCGCGCGACCTCGCGGTCGCGGTGGAGCAGCGCGCGATCGGCGCGACGACCGTCGGCGGCACGCTCGCGGTCGCGCGCGCGGCCGGCATCTCGTTCATGGCGACGGGCGGGCTCGGCGGCGTGCACCGCGGCTTTCCGGATCCGCCCGACGTATCCGCCGACCTCGGCCAGCTGGCGCGGACGCCTGCGCTCGTCGTCTCCGCCGGCGTGAAGTCGCTGCTCGACGTGCCTGCGACGACGGAGCTGCTCGAGACGCTCGGCGTCCCGGTGCTCGGCTTCCAAACCGACACGCTGCCGCTCTTCTACGCCGCCGCCGGCGGGCCGCCGGTCTCCGCGCGCGTGGAGTCGGCGGACGAAGCCGCACGCATCGCGCGCGTGCACTGGCAGCTCGGCGGCGGAGGTCTCTTGCTCGGCCGTCCGCCGGACGAGCCGCTCGACGACGTCGAGCCGCTCATCGAGCAGGCGCTCCTCGAAGCGCAGGCGCAGAGCGTGAGCGGCCAGGCGGTGACGCCGTTCGTGCTCTCGTACCTCCACCGCGAGAGCGGCGGGCGCACGCAGCGCGCGAACAAGGATCTCGTCGCGCAGAACGCACGCCTCGCGGGCGAGATCGCCTCTACAGGTCTTTCCGCGCGAAGCTGACGAGCGCGAGCGCGCCGACGATGAGCACGTAGCCGACCGCCCACACGCGTATCGGCCAGCCGTGCACGTATGCGCCGCCGAACGGCCCGAGCTGGAGGAGGAACCCGGTGAGGCCGGACGCGTGCTCCGTGATCATCCGCAGGCCGTCCTGGTAGAGCGCCTCGAACGGCAGCGCCCACGACGCGATCGTCGACGCGTGCTTGATCGTGTGCGAGTTGAGCGCGTGGCCGATCGACCCGAGCAGGCCGGCGACGAGCCCCGCGCCGAAGAGCATGAACACCGCGATGCCGTTCGCCGTCGACGACAGCAGGACGGAGCCGAGCAGCGACAGCGCGGTGACGACGAGCACGCCGCCGGCGAGCTCGATCCCCGGCCACGCGACCTGATCCGGATACCAATGCCCCGTTAGCCCGGTGATGAGGATGCCGGCGAAGTACACGATGAGCACGTACGCCGTGCAGACGGCGCCTGCGCCGATGAAGCGCGCGATGAGCAGGGTCGACCGGCCGAGCGGCCGCGCGACGAGCGGCTGCAGCAGGCCGCGCTCCGCGTCGCCGGTGACCGTCCCGAGCGTGAGGAAGACGGCGAGCACCACGCCGAGGAAGAGCGTCGCGAACATGGAGAGACCCACGAGGAACGCGCCGGCGAACGTGCGCGTGTCGACGTGCACGTCGCGCGGCGGCGTGATCGTCGACAGATCCTTGAAGACGTAGTGGTTCGCGAGCCAGAAGAGGAAGAGGAACGCGACCGTCAGCACGATCACGACCGCGAACATCTTCCGGCGCACGGCTTCACGAAAGCCGTAGCCGACGATCACCCAGACCGGGGTCACGACGTCTCGCCTCCGACCGCTTCGAGGTAGACGTCCTCGAGGGTGGACGTGAGCACGCGCACGCCGTACACCTTGCGTCCGGCGGCGACCATCTCCGCGACGAGGCGCGGCGTTTCCTCGCGCGTCGCGCCCGGGATGAGCTTCACGCCCTCGTCCGTCTCCAGCTCGACGCCGCGCGGACGCGAGAGCTCGTGCGGCGTCCCGGCGGCGACGAGCTCCCCGCCGAGGAGGATCGCGACGCGGTCGCAGACGAGCTCGATCTCGGAGAGCAGATGCGAGTTGAGGAGCACCGAGACGCCGCGTCCGCGCAGCTCCTCGAGCAGGAGACGCACGGTGCGCCGGCCGACTGGATCGAGCGCCGACGTCGGCTCGTCGAGCATAAGCACGCGCGGCTCGCCGACGAGCGACTGCGCGACGCCGAGTCGCTGCTGCATTCCCTTCGACATGCCGTCGACGCGGCGATGGGCCGCGTCGGCGAGCGCAACGAGCTCGAGCAGACGCTTGCGCTCGGCCTCTCCCCCGCGCGATCCGGCGAGCCGCTGATGCAGCTCCAGCACCTCGTCCGCCGTGTACCAGCCGGGGAAGCGGAACATCTCGGCGAGATAGCCGAGCTGTGCGCGCGCGGCACGCGAGCCGGCGCGGGCGCCCGCGATCGTCGCCTCGCCCGCCGACGGCCGCACGAGCCCGACGGCGATCTTCACGAGCGTCGACTTGCCGGCTCCGTTCGGGCCGAGAAGCCCGACGAGCTCACCCTCGGCGACCTCGAGGTCGACGCCCTTCAGCGCCTGGACGGAGCCGTAGCGTTTCTGCAGATTGCGGACGACGAGAGCCTCGGGCACAGTGCCACTATGCCGCGCGGCTACATGGAAGGCCCCGCTTCAGAGGAGGCGGAACGCCGCGCCGACGAGGTCGCGAGCGGAAAGCGCGAGCGCCCCGCCGCGAAGCTGTATCCCGCCGTCTTCGGCTCGACGGACGACGAGCCGGAGTCGCACTTCATCGGCTG
>DASYFU010000387.1:0-5993 GCA_036498225.1 Gaiellaceae bacterium
CGTTCGGCCGCCTCGCCGCCCGCGACCTTCGCCATCGCCGCCGGCAGGCGCGTCGGCCGGTCGGCCGCCATGGCGTTCAACCCCGCGATCACGAAGAGGCGGACGGCCCTGAGCCATCCGGTCAGCTCGACGATCGCCTCGCGCTGCCAGGAGCCGGGCGCACCGGCAAGACAATCCGGATCCTCGCGCAGCGCGTCGAGCAGCCGGTCGAGAAGCCCGCGCAGCTCGGCGACGTTGCCGCCCATTGCGATCCGCTCGACGGAGAGCGCCGTGCCGATCACCTGCCAGCCGCCGTTCACCTCGCCGACGACCGCTTCGTCGGGGACGAACACCTCGTCGTAGTACGTCGTCGTGGTCGTCTCGCCGTTCAGCGCGTGATTCTCCTGGATCGTGATTCCTTCCGTGTCGAGCGGCACGATGAAGACGCTGATACCTGCGTGCGGCGGCGTTGCCTCCGCGTCGGTGCGTACCGCGAGCCAGTGGTAGTGCGAGCGGTGCCCGAACGTCGTGAAGATCTTCTGGCCGCTAACGATCCAGCCGCCGTCGACCTTGCGTGCCGCAGTGCGGAGCGACGCGAGGTCGGAGCCCGCGTCCGGCTCGCTGTAGCCGAGGCAGAAGAGCGTCTCGCCGCTCTTGATGCCGGGGAGATAGCGGCGTTTCTGCTCATCGGTGCCGTGCTTCATGATCGCGCCGCCGACGATGTTCACCGTCGTGAACAGGCGGCGGACGGGAATGCCGCGGTAGCGGATCTCCTCGTTCAGTGCGAGCAACTCCTCCGGCGTGCGCTCCTGACCGCCCCATTCCTTCGGCCAGCCGGCGCCGAGCCACCCGCGCTGGACGAGCTGCTCGCGAAGCGCCGGATCGAATTGCGCATCCTCGGCGAGGACGCGGTCGCGGCTCCAGCTCTCGTCGAACAGCGCTGCCACCTCGGAGCGGAATGCATTCGCGCGCTCGCCGAGGTCGACATCCGGCTGCGCGCGACCTTCCTCGATCAGCAAGAGACTGACGTCCGCCGAATCGTCGGCAAACGGCTGCGCGCGCGCAACGTCGGCCTGCACGCGACGGAAGAGCCACGCACCTTCGTGCTCTTCGTGGAAGCCCATGCCGCCGAGGGTGTGCATCGCTCCGAGCACGACGCGTGGCGCCGCAGCGAGCGCGTGCTGGGTGGCGAGCGCGACGACGAGGTCGTCCTCGAATGCGGCAGCTGCGTCGTCGAGCAGGACGCGGCTGCTCTCGAGGTCGATCAATCCCGTCGCCGCACGATGCGAGACGGCCTGGAAGCGGCCGATCGGCTGCCCGAACTGCTCGCGCGCCTTCGCGTGCTCGATCGACAGCGCATGCGCGCGGCGCGCGGCGCCGAGGGCGCGTGCGGCGAGGCCGAGCCGGAACAGGCGCAGCGCGCTGCCCACACTGTCCGGATCGACGTCGAAGGCCTGCGCTTCGCCGGCTGAGCGATCGAGACGAGCCCAGCCCTGCGGCGCGATGCTCGGCGTGGATTCCAGTGCATCCTCGCCCACCGAGTAGACCTCGACCCGGCCGCCCTCTTCGGGCAGCACGAGGACGTGCGTCGCAAGCTCGGCGGCTTCGAGGTACTCGACGTAAGGCCCGGCTCCCGCGCGGCCGACGACGATCGTCGCGCCGGGAAATGCACTGCTTTCGAGCACGCTCGCGGCGGCGCAGGCGTCGAGCAGTGGGATCGGGCAGTTCGCCCGGCCGAGCTCGTCGAGCAGCGAGAGGAGCGCCGGCGCCTCGGACGCGTCGAGCTCCGTCCAGCCGAGGGCCACGGCCTGGTCCCACACGGCTCGGAGCTCCGTGCCGGCGCGGCCGAGGCGGCTCTCGATGGGCCAGTGGCGGTCGAGGACGCCGCGGGCCGCGGCGCGAAGGTCACTGAGCTCGGCTGCGGCGACGGCCACCTCCGAAGTATTCCATTTGGTGAGAGCCATATCCATATAGATGCAAATGATCGGAACACTCGCGTAGAATGGGGCCGTGGACCGGCCGATCACGAGCTTCGGGCTCGAGTTTCCGGAGATGGTCGTCCCCCGCCTCCTCGAGCGCCGGGCGGAGACGACGCCCGACCGCGAGTTCCTCGCCTTCGGCGACGAGCGCTGGACGTTCGGCCAGGTCGAGGCGGCAGCGGCACGGCTCGCGGGCGGGCTCGCGGGGCTCGGTGTCGAGCGGGACGCGAAGATCGGCCTCTTCCTGCCGAACTGCGCGGACTTCGTCAACGTGTTCTTCGCCGTCGGCAAGCTCGGCGCCGCGTCGGTGCCGATCAACACGGCCTACCGCGGGTACATGCTCGAGTACCTGCTCAACGACACGGGCTGCCGCATCCTCGTCGCCGATGCGGAGTACCTCGACCGGATCCGGGACGCGCTCCCGAACCTGCAGCACCTCGAGCTCGTGATCGTGCGCGGCGAGCCTGCCGAGCTTCCGGGCGTGCGCACGATCGCGCTCGCAGACGTCGACGGCGACGCACGCACGACCTTGCCGGAAGTGACGTTCGAAGACGTCAGCTGCATCATCTACACGTCCGGGACGACCGGCCCCTCGAAGGGCGTCCCGCTGACGAACGGGCACAGCGTCTCGAAGGCGCTCGAGATCGTGCGCCTCTGCGAGGTCGGCGAGGACGACTGCATCTATGCACCCGTGCCGCTCTTCCACAGCTTCGCCCTGCAGCGCGGCGTCGTCACCGCGGCCGTATCGGGCTGCCGCTGCGCGCTGCGCGAGCGGTTCAGCGCCAGCGCGTACTGGGACGACGTGCGCAGGCTCGGCGCGACCGTCGGCTTCTGCGTCTTCACGATCCCGCAGATCCTCAAGAAGGCCGAGCCGACGGCGTCGGATCGCGACCATACGCTGCGCTGTCTCTACAACGCGAGGCGCGATCCCGAGTTCTCCGAGCGCTTCGGCATTCGGCTGATCGAGGCGTACGGGCTCACCGAGGCCGGCGCCGCGCTCTACGTTCGCCCGGGTGAGGACGCGCCGCCGGGATCGTGCGGGCGCGTGTCCGAGGACTGGGAGGTCAGGCTCGTCGACGACGACGACATCGAGGTGCCGGTCGGCGAGGCCGGAGAGATCGCGATCCGCCCGCGCTTCCCCGCACTCATCATGCCGGGCTATCTGAACAAGCCCGAGGCGACCGTCGCCGCCTGGCGCAACCTCTGGTTCCACACCGGCGATCTCGCGAGCCGCGACGCCGACGGCTTCTACTACTTCCGGGACCGCAAGAAGGACGCGATTCGCAGGCGGGGCGAGAACGTGTCCTCATGGGAGGTCGAGCAGGTCCTGCGCGAGCATCCGGCGGTCGACGAGGCGGCGGCGATCCCGTACCCGTCGCCGCTCGGCGAGGACGACGTCCGCGTGGTGGTCACGCTCAACGCCGGCTACGACCTGACCCACGCGGAGCTGCTCGCGTTCTGCATCGAGCGACTGCCGGATTTCATGGTCCCGCGCTATCTCGAGCTCCGCGACGAGCTGCCGCGGACGCCGACCGGCCGGATCGAGAAGTACCGCCTGCGGGACGAGGGTCTCGGCGCCGACGCGTTCGACCGCGGCGACCCGCGCGAGCAGCGGTACGCAACTCCCTCGTCGTGATCGCCCGCGAGGTGCGCCTCGTCGGCGCGCCGCGAGGACTGCCCACCGTCGACGACTTCGAGATCGTCGACGTCGACGTCGGCGAGCCGCTCGAGGGCCAGGCGATCGTGCGCAACGCGTTCGTGTCCGTCGACCCGTTCATGCGCATGACGATGAGCGACGTGCACCCGGTGCTCGGACGGCCGGCTGCCGAAGTCGGTCGTCCGTTGAGCGGCGGCGCCGTCGGTCAGGTGATCGCGTCGCGCACCGCCGCGTTCGCCGAGGGCGACTGGGTCGTCCACCAGGCGGGCTGGCGCGAGGTTTCGTGCATCGGCGGCGACGACGACGGGATCCGCACGATCGACCCGCAGCTCGCGCCCGTGTCGACGTCGCTCGGCGTGCTCGGCATGCCGGGCCTCACGGCGTGGGCCGGGCTGAGGATGTTCGAGCCACAGGGCGAGGGGCGAACCGTCTACGTCTCGGCGGCCGCCGGCACCGTCGGCAGCCTCGCCGCGCAGCTGGCGGCGCGGCACGGCTGCCGCGTGCTGACGAGCGCAGGCGCGCCCGCCAAGCGCGACTGGCTCGCCGAGCTCGGACTGGGGCCCGTGTTCGACTACCACGACGGCGTGCGCGAGCAGTTGCACGCGCTCGCACCGAGCGGGGTCGATCTCTACTTCGACAACGTCGGCGGTCGGCACCTAGAGGAGGTGCTCGGCGCGCTGGCCTTCCGCGGCCGCGTCGTCGCGTGCGGCGCGATCTCCGTCTACAACGACGTCGAGGCGAGCGTCGGCCCGCGCAACCTCGATCTCCTCTTCACGAAGGAGCTGACGATCCGCGGCGTCCGCAGTCGCGTTCACCGGCACGAGTATCCGGAGTTCCTCGCCGAGGTCGCTCCGCTCGTCGCCGACGGCAGCGTCCGGTACGAGGAGACGATCGTCCACGGGCTCGAGCAGGCGCCGGCCGCGTTCATCGGCCTGTTCGCAGGCGCGAACCTCGGCAAGATGCTCGTCGCTCTCGCATGAACACGCGGGCGCAGCGGCTCGCCGACCTGAACGAGATCCGCGAGCTGAAATCGCGGTACTGCCGGTTCGTCGACGGCGGCTATCCGTCGGCACGTGACGACTCGGCCGCATTTGCAGATCTGTTCGCACCTGACGGCGTGTGGGAGACGGGCGGCGAGCCGACGGTCGGCCGCGACGCGATCCGCGAGCGCGCCGCGTCGTCGAGGCGCTTTCGCTTCCATCTCGCCGCCAACCCGATCGTCGACGTCGACGGCGACCGCGCGCAGGGACTCTGGCACGTGCTCGTGGCCGTCACCGGCTCGGGCGGCGCTGCCGCGTGGCTCGCCGGCCGATACGCGGACGAGCTCGTGCGCACCGCGGACGGCTGGCGCTTTGCCGCCGTGCGGTTCGAGGCGGCGTTCCACGCGCCGTACGACGTGGGCTGGTCGCCTCAGTAGTCGACGTGCGGCGTCCGCGCCCAGCCGTCTTCGTACGGCGTGCGGAACGCGAGCGCGAAGACGACCGTCTCGAAGCGCCAGCCGTCGTCCGTCCTGACGTACGTCTCGTCGTACGTGCCGGCGATCCACACCGCGCGTCCGTCGTGCGAGGTCTGTGCCGAGAGCACGTGCCACTGCCCGGTCGCGCGCCCCGCCTCGACGTCGACGTCGATGACACCGTTCGTGGCGAAGTGCATGCCGAACGGCCGGAACGTCGCGTAATGGCGCTCGATGACGTCGCGACCGACGATCGGCACGCCCTTGCCGCCCGTCCAGCTTGCGTTCTCCGTGAAGAGCGATGCGAACCCGTGCGCGTCGTCGCCGGCTCCGGGGTAGCCGCGATCCGCCCAGTGGCAGTAGAGCGCCTTGAGGCGCCGGATGTCCTCGATCGCCTCGAGGCGCTCCACCTGCCGGGACGTCTCCACGTCAGCGGCCGGTCCAGACTGGCTTTCGCTTCTCGGTGAACGCGCGCGGGCCTTCGAGGTAGTCCTCGGAGGCGCGAATGCGCGGCTTCACCTCGAGCACGTCGCGGGCGATCGCGTCCTCGACCGGCAGCTGCAACCCGCGCAGCACCGCCTCTTTCGTCAGTCGGACGGCGAGCGGCGCGCACTCGAGGATCTCGTTCGCCCAGCGTTCGGCGGTCGGCATCAGCTCCTCGACCGGTACGACCTCGTTGACGATGCCGAGGCGGTATGCCTCGTCCGCCGAGATCCGCTTCCCGGTGAGCACGAGCCCCATCGTCGCCTTCAGCGGCGCCGTGCGCGCGAGGCGGTGCAGGCCACCCGCGCCGGCAACGAGCCCGACCTTCACCTCCGGGAGCGAGAACTTCGTGTTGTCGGCAGCGATGATCAGGTCGCAGGCGAGCGCCGTCTCGAAGCCGCCTGCGACGCAGTAGCCGTGCACCGCCGCGATGATCGGCTTC
>DASYFU010000388.1:0-2554 GCA_036498225.1 Gaiellaceae bacterium
CGCGCGAGTCGACGGAGCCGGGCGACGCGAACGGCGCAAACGCGACGAGCACGAGGAGTTGCGAGAGGAACGTCGCGGGCGCCATGGAGACGTCGCGGCGATGGCGCGTGATGACGAGCATGCCCGCGAACGAGACGGTCATGAGGAGCGACAGTCCCAGCCCGAGGGCCGTTGGATGCCCCGGCCCGCCCGCCATGACGGCGACGCCCACGAGCGCGATCACCATCGCCAGCCACGTTCGTCGATCCACGGGATCGCCGATCAGCGTCCCGAGCGCAGCCGCGAGGATCGGCGCGAGCGCCTGCATGAAGAGCACGTTCGCCACTGACGCGTGGTTCAGCGCCGCGATGAACGAGGCGGACGACGTCGCGAGCAGCACGACCACCGCGAGACCGCTGACTCCGATCGCGCGGAACGCGCGCACGATCGTGCCGCGCTCCACGACCGCGAGGTACGCGAGGAGACCGAGCGCCGCGAAGACGGCGCGCCCCGCCACCTGCGTCGCCGTGTCGACGGAGAGCTCGCGTTGGAACAACCCGGCCGTCGACCACGCGATGGCGGCGAGTGCCACGAACACGCGTCCCCTCTGCTGATCGGTCATGCGTCGCAACTCAACCGTGGGTGCGTAGACGGGCGATGCGAGTGCGAGGTCGTGACCGCCTGGTCGCATTTCGCCGCCACAGTGCGAGCGCCGTCAGAAGCAGGGCGGCAAGCGCGATGTAGCGCGCAATGCCAACCGTCGTGGTCGTGGTTCCCGCCGCGCGAGCGCGGCCGCGGCCGACCAGGCGGCGCATCTCGCGCGCCGCGGCGCCGAGGCTCGTCGAGGCGCTGTATGCGCCGCCGTGGGCGAGGGCGGCGAGGTTCGCAACGATCGCGTCGGCGTCTGCCTCCGGCTGGTACGCGGCGTCGACGCTCCCGTCCGGCTCGAACAGACGGTCGGTGGGGCTGCCGACGCGTACGATCACGAGCGCGAGCGACGGGGCGGATTGCTGAAGACCACTCGGCGGCAAGGTGGTCGCCGGAGCGCCGAAGATGTTGCGACTCTGCTCCGGCGCCGTCACCACCGTGGAGCCGGTCAATCCTGCCGCAGTCGTCTCCGGGTTGTACGGCCCGCTCTCGCCGTCGCTCAGCAGCACGACGAGCCGCCTGTCCGCGTCCGGCGCGAAGTAGCCCGACTTGCGCAGAGACGTGAGCGGCTCGAATGACGTGCCGAGCGTGCCGTACGCGACGGTCGGCGGCGGAGGCTTCTCGACGGCGATCACGCGCTGCACCGTGGAGTCGAAGGTCGCGACATCGCGGGTCGGAAGCAGCTGCGGGAGGATCTGCGTTGTCAGCGTGGCGACGCCGCTGGGAACGTCCGCGATCACGTTCCGCAGCCGGATCGCAGCGACCTTGGCCTGCGAGAGCCGGTCGGGCGCGGTCGGGCCTGACGCGGCTCCCATCGAGCCGGAGACGTCGATGACGAACAGCGCCTCCGCATGCGTTCGATAGTCCCGCGTCCTCGTCCGGCGGATCGCGGGCTGCGTGGCTGCCAGGCCGAGAAGCAGCGGCACGAGCGCAAGCGCGGCGATCCCGACGGTGTCGCGGCGCGGAGCAGCCAGTCCGAGGATGCGCCGCGCTCGCGTTCTCCGCCGCGACGCCTCGGCGAGCGCGACGGCGGGCATGAGCACTGCGAGCGCGATCAGACCGCCCAGCGGTGTCAAGAACGTCACCGCCAAGCCGAGCACCGCCGGCTACGACTCTCCGGGCAGCCGTACGCCGAGCGTCCGCAACGATGGCACGGGGTCCGACTCCGGCCGCGCGACGAGCAGCACGGCGCCGAAGCCGTCCTCGCGATGCAGCGCGTCGACGAACAGCTGCAGCCCGACCGCCAGCGCAAGCGCCTTGTGCCACTGCTCGCCCCCGAAGGGCACGAGCTGCTCCTCCGATGCGTGGCCGGCGATGACGTCACCCCACGTCACCGCCCCCATCGACACGTCGACGACCACCGGCTCGCCGTCCGAGCTCGGGATGCCGATCGCCAGCGGATTCGTCCCCGCGATCTTCGGCCCGCCTGGCGGTCCGAGCCGCGCGGGCGACGTCGCCGTCAACACCGCGACGAGGCCGCCCTCCGCGAGCCGCCGCACCCAACCGCCGAGCATCCCTGTCGGGAACGTCTGCTCGCACACGACGATCCGCGACTGCTCGGGCGGATCCGCGAGCTGCGTGCGCACGACTGCGTCGAGCACGAGGTAGCCGAGCGCGCCGCGCCCGTGCCAGCGCTCGAACGAGCCTTCAGCCTCGATCGTCTCCGGCTGCGCTGCGGGATCGACCTCGAGCGTCTCGAGCCACTCGATGCGCGAGTAGCCGTGGCCGAGCTTGCCGCGCGACTCCGCCTCCGTGAAGTGTGCGAACAACCGCTGCGCATCCTCGTCCGAGAAGCCGCACGCCTGCAAGCGCGCGAGCGCCTCGTCAGCCTCCACGCCGCCGCCTGCTTCCCGCCAGCAGACCGACGAAGCCGAGAAGCGCGCCCGCGCCCCACAGCGCCGGCGGCATACGGCGGCGTGCATGCGGA
>DASYFU010000389.1:0-8925 GCA_036498225.1 Gaiellaceae bacterium
GATCGGCGGCCGCCCGCTCGCCGGCGACGTATCGAAGCGCGAGGACGTCGCGCGCTGGTGCGGCGACGTCGGCGCGGTCGACCTGCTCGTGAACAACGCCGGCATCTCGGGACCGGACGATCCGCTCGGGGACGTCGATGCGTGGTGGCACACGTTCGAGGTGAACGTCCTCGGGACGTACATGTGCTGCCGCGCGTTCGCGCCGCTGATGATCGAGCGCGGCGGCGGGCGCATCGTCAACGTCGCCTCCGGCTCGGCGTACCTGCCGCCGCGAGACGGCCCGAGCGGTACCGCGTATCCGGCGAGCAAGGCGGCCGTCCACCGTTTCTCCGAAGTGCTCGCGGCCTCGCTCTCGCCGCAGCACGTGTTCGTGTTCTCGATCTCGCCTGGGCTCGTGCGCACGTCGATGACGTCCTGGCTCGGCGACGACGCGCCGTGGACGCCGCCCGAGTGCGCGCCTCGGCTCGTGCACGCGCTGGCGACGGGTGAGTTCGACCCGCTCGCCGGGCGTTATCTGCACGCGGAGCACGACCCGCCCGAACAGCTGCGCGAGCGGATGAACGCGATCCTCCAGGACGACACGAACGCGATCCGTCTGCGCCGCTGACGGTTTTCGCCTGATAGTCTGAAACCTGTGAGACTGGCGCTCGCGCAGATCGACCCGACCGTCGGCGACCTCCGGGGGAACCGCGCCCTCGTCCTCGACCGGCTCGAGGCTGCGAAGGACGCGGGCGCCGACGTCGTCGTCTTCCCCGAGCTCGCCGTCACCGGGTATCCGCCGGAGGACCTTCTGCTCCGCCCGGGCTTCGTCCGCGCCGCCGAAGAGTCCCTCGAGCAGATCGCGGGCGCCGTTCGCGGCATCGTCGCGATCGTTGGGGCGCCGCACGCCGACGGCGGGCGTCTCTACAACGTCGCCGCAGTCTGCGCCGACGGCGCGGTGCAAGAGCGCGTGCGCAAGCAGCTCCTCCCGAACTACGGCGTCTTCGACGAGGTGCGGTACTTCACGCCGGGGACCGATGCGAGCCCGATCGAGATCGGAGAGACGAAGGTCGGCGTCACCGTCTGCGAGGACATGTGGCAGCCCGGCCCGCCGGCGTCGGAGCTCACGCGGCAAGGCGCGCGCCTGCTCGTCAACATCTCGGCGTCGCCGTTCCACATCGGCAAGGACCGCAGCCGCGAGGAGATGTTCCGCACGCGCGCGCGCGACAACAAGGCAACGGTGGTGTTCTGCAACACCGTCGGCGGCCAGGACGAGCTGCTCTTCGACGGTCACTCGTGCGTGATCGACGAACGCGGTGAGGTGATCGCGCGCGCACCGGGGTTCGAGGAGGCGCTGCTCGTCGTCGATCTCGGCGAGCCGGGGCCGATCGTCCCGTTCGCGGACGAGCTCGAGCAGATGCGACAGGCGCTCGTGCTCGGACTGCGCGACTACGTGCGCAAGAACGGCTTCAGCGAGGTGCTCGTCGGCGTCTCCGGCGGGATCGACTCCGCGCTGACCGCAGCGATCGCGGTCGAGGCGCTCGGCGCCGATCGCGTGCACTGCGTCTCGATGCCGTCGCGCTACTCGTCCGATGCGACGCGCGGCGACGCGCGCCGGCTCGCCGAGGCGCTCGGCTGCGACTTCCGCGAGATCGAGATCGAGTCGGTCTTCGAGGACTACCTCGAGGTGCTGGCGCCGGTCTTCGCCGACCGCGCGCCCGACCTGACGGAGGAGAACCTGCAGGCGCGCATCCGCGGAACGCTGCTCATGGCGCTCTCGAACAAGTTCGGCTGGCTCCTGGTCGCGACTGGCAACAAGTCGGAGCTCTCCGTCGGCTACGCGACGCTGTACGGCGACATGGCCGGCGGCTTCGCGCTCCTGAAGGACGTGTACAAGACCGACGTCTTCCGGCTGTCGCGGCACCTGGGCGTGATCCCGGAGTCGGTCATCGACCGTGCGCCGAGCGCCGAGCTGCGCGCCGACCAGCTGGACGAGGATTCGCTGCCGCCCTACGCCGCGCTCGACCAGGTGCTCGAGGCATACGTCGAGCAGGATCGGACGCTCGAGGAGCTGTCGGCCGACGGCTTCGACCCCGACGTGGTCCAGCGCGCGGTCGCGCTCGTCGATCGCGCCGAGTACAAACGGCGCCAGGCGCCGCCCGGCGTGCGGCTGCGGCCGAAGGCGTTCGGCCGCGACCGGCGGACGCCGATCACGAACCGCTGGCGTAGCTGAGCCTCAAGCACGGCTGGCCGTGAGCCGATAGTCGGAGCGAGATGCACAAGGCGGGCATCCTCGCGTGGGCACTCGTCAGCGCCGGGCTGATGGCGATCGGCGCCTTCGGCCCGTGGATGACCGCGCTCACCGTGATCTCGCTGTCCGGCTGGGACGTCCAGCGCGGAAAGGCGGAAGTGCTGCTCGCGATCGCGCTGCTCGGGGCACTCGCCGTCTTCCTCCGCCGCAGCACGTCGTCGGGCGGAACGTGGGCGCTGATCGCGGGTCTCGCGGGCGCCGCGCTCACCGGCTACGAACATCACCGGATCACGTCGGCCATCGGCAGCGTCCCGTTGCAGTACCAGACATTCGCGCACGCGCTCATCCACGTGGGCTGGGGCCTCGACCTCGCGCTCGCCGGGTCGCTGAGCCTCGCCGTCTCCGGACTGGCGTCGTTCTTCGTCGCGCCGGACGCGCGTGCGACCACAACCAAAGCTCCGGCAACGCGCTTCGAGCCGAACGTCCCGACCGTTCCCGCCGGCTGGTACCGCGACCCGAACGACGACGGGATGCTCCGGTACTGGAACGGCTTCGGCTGGACGACTCAGACGGCCAAGCCGGCGAGCTGACGAAACCAGCGGAGGCGCTCGTCCCACGGCACCGCCGCGTTCGCGGGCGACGTGGAGGGGAGCACGAAGAGCTGCGTGTCGCCGAGCGTCCGCTTCTGCACGCCGAGCTCGGGACGCTCGTTGAACGTGCCGCGGTACGCCTCCTTCCCGACGAATCCGATCCAACGAGCGTCGATGCGGGAGAGACGCTCGGCCGCTCCGCCGAAGTCGTCGCGCCGGAGATCGCCGGAGCCGGGCGTCGTCCGCGCCGCGGCGTTCGTAACGCCGATGCGCTCCTTCAAGAGCTCGAATTGCTCCGCTGGCTCGTAGAGACGAGACGTGAACCCCGCGGCGTGGAGCAGCCGCCAGAAGTCGTTGCGGGGATTGGCGAAGTGGGCGTGGGCGGCGGCGGACACACGACCCGGATTGATCCCGCAGAAGACGACCCGGAGATCAGGCCCCAGTACGTCCGGTACGGCGCTACGCAGCGTCGAGCTCTTCGTCCACCCGCGCGTCGATCCGCTCCTCGAAGATCTGGCGGAGCATCTCCCCGGAGACGGGCGTCGCGTAGCGCGGCCGGCGCGGCTCGAGCTTGACGAGGGTCACGGTCGACTCCCAGCCGCGGTAGCAGCGGGCATAGCACTCTGCCTCGGACAGCGAACGGAGGCGCCGCACGCACGAAGCCTAGGTCCAGGTCCGGACGGCACTCCTATTGCTCGAGCGGCGCCATTGTCAGCCCGTGGCCCGCGAGCTGCTCCCAGTACAGCTCCGCCTGCTCGCGCTCGCCCGACCAGACGACCGCCTGCCCCGAGCTGTGGATGCGATTCGCGAGGCGCATGCCGGCGGGGAAGTCGACACCGGGCAGCACCGAGGAGAGCGCGAACGCGACGCCGTCGAACGTGTTGTGGTCGTCGTTCAGCACGATCACACGCCATGCGCGGCCGAGGCCGCTCCGCTCGCCGCGGTCGAGTCGCTCCCTCGGAGGCGCGAGAGTGCTCACGGGCGACAGGGTAGTGTCCTGCCGTGGCAGTCACGGCACTCGACGTCGACGCCGTCCGCGCGCGCTTTACCGCACTGCAGGGACCGACCGCCTTCCTCGACGGCCCCGGCGGCACGCAGTGCCCCGACTCGGTCATCGACGCGATCGCCGACTACCTGCGCGAGTCGAATGCGAACCTCGGGGGCCACTTCGGCAACAGCCGGCGCAGCGACGCGCTCGTCGCACAAGCGCGACGGAGCGCGGCGTCGTTCCTGTGGTGCGACCCGGAGGAGACGATCTTCGGGGCGAACATGACGACGCTCAACTTCGCGCTCTCGCGCACGGCCGGTCGCACGCTGAGCGCCGGCGACGAGATCGTCGTCACGCGCCTCGACCACGACGCGAACGTCTCGCCGTGGCTCGAGCTCGCGCACGACCTCGATCTCACCGTCCGTTTCGCGGACATCGCCGACGACACGACGCTCGACCTCGCCGACCTCGAGCGCCAGCTGAGCAGCCGCACGCGGGTCGTCGCGTTTCCGCTCGCGTCGAACGCGGTCGGCACGACCGTCGACGCCCGCCGCGTCGCCGAGCTCGCCCACGGCGTCGGTGCACTCGCCTGGGCGGACGCGGTGCATTACGCGCCGCACGGCCCGGTCGACGTCGCCTCGCTCGGCGTCGACGTCCTCGTCTGTTCGCCGTACAAGTTCTTCGGCCCCCACCTGGGACTTGCGTACGTGCGCGCCGACCTCGCCGAATCCTGGCGCACGTACAAGGTGCGGCCGGCGCACCATCGCTTCGAGACCGGGACGCTCGCCCACGAGCTGCTCGCGGGCTTCGTCGCGGCGGTCGACTACGTCGACTCGCTCGGGTGGGACGCCATCAACGCGCACGAGCGCACGCTCGGCCGGCGCTTCCTCGCGTCCCTCCCGGAGAACTGCACCCTGTACGGACTGCCGACGATGGACGGTCGCGTGCCGACGTTCGCCTTCACCGTCGGCGGCGTCTCGCCGCGAACGGTGGCGGAACGGCTCGGGCAACTCGACATCGCCGTGTGGGACGGGAACTACTACGCGGTCGAGGTGATGAAGCGCCTCGGCCTCGAGGACGAGGGCGCCGTTCGGGCAGGTTTCGTCCACTACAACACGGTTGCAGAGGTCGATCGGCTCGTCCGCGCGCTGGAGGCGATGTAGTGGACGTCGTGGAGCTGCTCCGCGATCTCATCCGCTTCGACACGACGAACCCGCCCGGCAACGAGAGCGAGTGCATCGCGTCCATCCAGCGGCTCGTCGAAGAGGCCGGCGTGGAGACGCGCATCGTCGCGAGGGACGACGCGCGCCCGAACCTGATCGCCCGTGTGCGCGGCGCCGGCGAGGCGCCGCCGCTCCTGCTCTACGGGCACGTCGACGTCGTCACGACGTCGGGACAGGCGTGGACGCACCCGCCGTTCGCCGCCGAGCTCGTCGACGGTTGGGTATGGGGACGGGGCGCGCTCGACATGAAAGGCGGCGTCGCGATGATCGTGGACGCATTCCTGCGCGCGGCGCGCGGAGAGCTCCGGCCGCGCGGGGACGTCATCCTCGCCGTGCTGAGCGACGAGGAGAACGGCGGCGACTTCGGCGCCCGCTTCCTCGCCCAGGAGCACGCCGACCTGTTCGAGGGCGTGAAGCACTCACTGGGCGAGTTCGGCGGCGCGTCGCAGTCGATCGGCGGACGGCGGTTCTACCCCATCCAGGTCGCGGAGAAGCAGATCTGCTGGCTCGCGGGCCGCGTGCGCGGGCCTGGCGGCCACGCCGCCATGGGCGTGCGCGGCAGCGCGATGGGCAAGCTCGGACGCATCCTGGCGCGGCTCGACTCCGGGCGGCTCCCGGTGCACGTGACGCCGGTCGCGCGCGCGTGGATCGAGGGGATGGCGGACGCGCTTCCGCGGCCGCAGTCGCTCGTGCTTCGCTCGCTGCTCGATCCACGTCTCGCCGAGGTGACGCTGCGCGCTCCCCTCCCGCAGCTGAAGATCCTCGACCGCGCGCTGCGCAACACGGTCACGGCCACGATCGTGCACGGCGGGGAGAAGATCAACGTCGTCCCATCCGAGGTGCGGCTGGAGCTCGACGGCCGCTCACTGCCCGGCTTCGGTCCCGAGGACATCATCCGCGAGGTGCACGAGCTCGTCGGAACGGATCTCGAGCTCGAGGTCATCCGCCACGATCCGTACCCCGAGCACTCGGACCTGACCCAGATGCCGCTGCTCGGAGACGTCCTGCGCGAGCTCGATCCCGACGCGATCCCGGTGCCGTTGCTGCAGCCCGGCGTCACCGACGGCCGCTTCTTCGCGAGCATCGGCATCCAGACGTACGGCTTCCTGCCGTTGCGCCTGCCGGACGGGTTCGAGTTCACGCCGCTCATCCACGCCGCCGATGAGCGCGTACCGGCGGACGCGATCCGCTTCGGCGCGAAGGCGGTCGGCATGGTCGTCGAGCGCTACGCCGGATGAGGCTTCTCGTCTTCGGCGGGACGAAGTTCCTCGGCCGTGGGGTCGTCGATGCTGCCGGCGATCACGAGGTCACGCTCGTCAATCGCGGCCGCACGAATCCCGATCTCTATCCCGAGCTGGAGCGGATCGAGCTCGATCTCACCGGCGATCTCGAGCCGCTGCGCGGACGGCAGTGGGACGCGGCGATCGACCTCGACCCGACGCAGCTGCCGCGACAGACGCGCCGGCGCGCGGAAGCGATCGACGTGGGCCACTACGTGCTCGTGTCGACGATCTCCGTGTACTCCGACACGTCGAAGCCGATCGACGAGGGCTCGCCGCTCTTCGAGCCGCCCGACCCCGAGCCGGACGAGTTCGACCCGGAGCAGTACGGCGGACTGAAGGTCGGATCGGAACGCGTGATCCGGGAGGTCTTCGGCGAGCGGGCGGCGATCGTGCGCGCGGGCCTCATCGTCGGGCCGCACGACCCCACCGACCGGTTCACGTACTGGCCGCGCCGGCTCGCGGACGGCGGCACGGTGCTCGCGCCCGGCAACCCGGAGCAGCCTGTGCAGCTGATCGACGCACGCGACCTCGGCGCGTTCCTCGTCCACCTCGCCGAACAGCGGACGGGCGGCGTCTTCAACGGAACGGGCCCGGCGCAGCCGTTGACGCTCGGCGAGACGCTCGCGCGCATCGGCGGGAACGCGGAGCTCGTCTGGGTCGACGACCAGACGCTCCTCGACGCGAACGTCGGCCCGTGGATGGAGTTGCCGCTCTGGCTGCCGGGCGACGAATACATGGGGCTGCTACGCGCCGACATCTCGCGCGCGCTCGCGGCCGGTCTCACGTTCCGGCCGATCGAGGAGACGGCGCGCGACACCCTCGCGTGGAGCCGGGAGGCCGGCGAGCAGCGACCGACGCTCTCGCGCGAGAAGGAGCGCGAGATCCTCGCGGGTGCCTGAGCTCTCGCAGAAGCTCGGCGCCAAGCCCGGCGCCGAGGTGCTCGTGTTCTTCACGACGCGGCGCGCGGAGCTCGAGCAGCGATTCCCGGCGCTGAAGGCGACCCTCGCCGCGAGCGACGGGCTCTGGATCGCCTGGCCGAAGAAGGCGGCGAAGCTCGATACCGATCTCGACTTCGACGCCGTACAGCGAATCGGGCTCGACAACGGCCTCGTCGACAACAAGAGCGCCGCGATCGACGAGCAGTGGCAGGCGCTCCGCTTCGTCTACAGGCTGCGCGACCGCTGAGCCGCGTCCGCCCAGCGCGGATCGTCGCGGCGGATGCGATCCGGATTCCGGCCGCGGGCGTCGGCGATCGCGACGGCAAGACGCTGGAACATGACGATGTCGACGACGGGATGCCGCGTGGAAACGAGCGTCACGTCGCAGAGCGCGCCGAGGCCGGCGACCGCGTCGGCGGAGCGTGCACCGTCGAGGACGAACGCGCGGACACCGTCGTCGATGGCGGCGAAGTATCCGTGCAGCAGCTGCTCGGTCTCGTACGGCTCGGCGGCGACCCAGGCGCCCTCGCGCAGCTTCAGCACCGCTTCGTGCGCTGTTGGGAGATTGCGGCCTGCGCCGGCGACGACAAACCGCTCCTGCTCGCCCACGAGCGGAAGATCGGCGGCGAGCGCCTCCTCGACCGCGGCCGGCAGCCCCGAGATGTCCTCGCCGCGCAGCGCGGCGATCGCCGCGACCGCGCACGTGTAGCTCGCGGTGTGGCACCAGCTCTCCTCGACCGCCGGCGTGCACACGATCACCTCGTCGCACAGGGCCGCGATCGGCCCGTCCGCCTTGCCGGTGACGAGCCACTTCGGGCCCGGCCACACGCGGGCCGCTTCGAGCGTCATCTCCGTCTCGCCCTCGTGCGACACGAGCACGAGCACGTCGGCGTCCCGCTGCGGCGCGAGCACGAGCTCGAGCGCCTGCACCGCCTCGCCACCCGTCATGGCCGCGTGGAACGACGTCCCGCAGCCCGTGAAGAGCGGGCGCGCACCGTCGGGAAGCCGCTTGTTCGTCGGAACCTGCGCGAGCCATTCCGGCTGTGCGGCGATCGCCGCCCTGGTCATCTCTCCGGCCACAGTGCGTCTATACCATCGACCGGGTGGAGGGGTTCCCGTTCGTGCACCGCGAGACGGTGCGTTTCCGCGATCTCGACGGCATGGGCCACGTGAACAACGCGGTCTTCTCGACGTACCTCGAGCAGGCGCGGCTCGCCTGGTTCGGCCGGGACGACGTCATGCCGCTCCGCGACGTCATCCTGGCGCGGACGGAGATCGACTTCCGCTCCCAGCTCGGCGAGGGCGAGACCGTCGACATCGGCGTCCGCCCCCTGCGAGTGGGCACCAAGAGCTTCGAGCTGGAGTACGAGCTCAGAGCCGACGGCCGACTCGTCGCAGAGGCCAAGAGCGTCCTCGTCGGCTACGACTACGCCCGCGGCGAGAGCATTCCCGTCCCCGATCGCTGGAAGAGGAGACTGACTGCATGAGCGTCTTCGAGCGCCACACCCTCGACAACGGCCTCCGCGTCCTGACCGCGAACCTGCCGCATGCGCAGTCGGTCACGTGCATGGTGATGCTGGCCGCCGGCTCGCGCTACGAGACGCCGGACACGAACGGGATCGCGCACTTCTCGGAGCACATGTTCTTCAAGGGGACGGAGCGGCGGCCGAACG
>DASYFU010000390.1:0-6905 GCA_036498225.1 Gaiellaceae bacterium
CACGCGTTGGCGCGCCTTCGTGTCGGTGAACGACGACATGCCGACGTCGTACTTCCCGGACTCGATCCCGGGGATGATCGTGTCGAAGGTCGCGTTCACGACTTTGAGCCTCAGTCCGAGGACGTCGCCGATCGCCTTTGCCAGGTCGGCGTCGACACCCACGACCGACTTTCCGCCCGCCGCGACGAATTCCATCGGCGCGTAGGTCGCGTCGGAGGCGACGACGAGCGAGCCTTTCGACGCGATGCTCTTCGGAACCTCGGCGGCGATCTTCGGGTTCTTCGCCGCAGACGCCGGGGCCGCAACGATCGCTACGACCGCCAAGGCCAAGAGCCCGGCGATGATGCTTCTTCCTCTCATGCCCTTCCTTTCGACTGTGTCCGGCCTGCTACGAGAGCCAAGCCTACGCCGCTTTATCCGCCGATGTAGGACATCTCGACCTTCGGCAGGGCGGCGGTGTCGGACGTTCGGAGCTCGGAATAGCGGTCGGTGCGCTTCGTCCAGACGCCGCGGAGCGTGTCGCCCAGCTCTGCGTCGGTCGCGCCGGCGCGAAGGGGCGCGCGCAGGTCGTGGCCGCGTAGCGCGAACAGGCACGTGTACAGGCGGCCTTCGGCCGAAAGCCGCGCGCGTGAGCAGCCGCCGCAGAACGGTTTCGTCACGGACGCGATGACGCCGATCTCGCCGCTGCCGTCGCGGTAGCGCCAGCGGAGCGAGGTCGAGTCGGGGCTTTCGGGCGCGACCGGGTCGAGCGGCCACACCGCGCCGATCCGCGCGACGATCTCGTCGGCGGAGACGACGTCGTCGAGGCGCCAGCCGTTCGTGTGTCCCACGTCCATGTACTCGATGAAGCGCAGCACATGGCCGGTGCCGCGGAAACGCTCGGCGATCGCGACGATCCCGTCGTCGTTGACGCCGCGCTTGACGACCGCGTTCACCTTCACCGGCAGGCCGGCTGCGGCTGCGGCGTCGATTCCCTCGAGCACACGGTCGACGGGGAAGTCGACGTCGTTCAGTGCACGGAACTGCGCGTCGTCGACCGAGTCGAGGCTGACGGTGACGCGGGACAGCCCGGCGTCGGCGAGCGCCTGCGCCTTCTGCGGCAGGAGCGCGCCGTTCGTCGTCAGGGCGAGCTCGAGATCGGGGATCGCGGCAAGTTGGGCAACGAGGCCCTCGACATCGCGGCGCACGAGCGGCTCGCCGCCGGTGAGACGCACCGTGCGCACGCCGAGGCCGGCGAACACGCCGACGACGCGCGTTATCTCTTCGAAGCTCAGGAGCTCCTTGCGGTCGAGGAACGCGTACTCGCGGCCGAAGACCTCCTTCGGCATGCAGTACACGCACCGGAAGTTGCAGCGGTCGGTGATCGACACGCGCAGCGTCTCGAGCGGCCGGCCGAGCCTGTCGGTCAGCGGTTCGGTCACGTGACCGCCGCCAGCTCGCGGTCCGCGGGCAGCGCGATGCCGGCTGCCGCGTACGCGTCGGGCTGGTCGAGCGTCTCGTGCTCGAGCAACGCTTGCGCGAGCGAGTCGAGCTTGTCGCGGTTGTCGCGCAGCAGCTCCAGCACTTCGAGCCGCGCGCCTGCGACGAGCGCGCGCACCTGCTCGTCGATCAGCGTCTGCGTCTCCTCCGAGATGCCGGACGCACCCGGAAGCAGTGGCCCCTGTCCGTCCTGCGGAATGACGGTCACCGTTCCGATCTTTTCGTCCATGCCCCAGCGGCCGACCATTCCCCGCGCGATTTGCGTGAGCTGCTGGAAGTCCGATTCCGCGCCCGTCGTGAGATCGCCGAACACGACCTCCTCGGCGGAGCGGCCGCCGAGCGCGACCTTGATCTTCGCCATGAGCTCGTCGCGCGAGTAGTTGTAACGGTCGGCGTCCGGCGCCGAGAACGTGACGCCGAGCGCGAGCCCGCGCGGAATGATCGAGATCTTGCGTACGGGATCGGCGCCCGGCGTGAGCATCCCGACGAGCGCGTGCCCGCCCTCGTGGTACGCGGTGCGTCGCTTGTCCTCCTTGCTCATCAACACCTTGCGCTCCGCGCCGAGGACGATCTTCTCGAGCGCGTCGGTGAAGTCCGCTTCCATCACCTGGTCGTGCCCGCGTCGCGCCGCAAGCAGTGCGGCCTCGTTCACGAGATTGGCGAGATCGGCGCCGACCATGCCGGGCGTCGTCGCGGCGAGGCCCGCGAGGTCGACGTCGTCGCCGAGCGGCACGCTGCGCGTGTGCACGCGCAGGATCGCCTCGCGGCCGTTGCGGTCCGGCGGTTGAACGGAGACGCGGCGGTCGAAGCGTCCCGGTCGCAGCAGCGCCGCGTCGAGCACGTCCGGTCGATTCGTCGCGGCGATGACGATGACGCCCGTCGATGAATCGAAGCCGTCCATCTCCGTGAGGATCTGGTTGAGCGTCTGTTCGCGCTCGTCGTTGCCGCCGCTGAAGCCGGCGACGCCCGACGTGCGCGAGCGCCCGATCGCGTCGAGCTCGTCGATGAAGATGATCGACGGGGCTGCCGCCTTCGCCTTGGAGAAGAGGTCGCGCACGCGCGACGCGCCGATGCCGACGATCGCCTCGACGAACTCCGACGCGGCCATCGAGAAGAAGGGAACGTTCGCCTCGCCCGCGACCGCGCGCGCGAGCAGCGTCTTACCCGTCCCGGGCGGCCCGCTGAGGAGGACGCCGTGGGGGATGCGCGCACCGAGCTTGCGGTACTTCTCCGGGTCCTTCAGGAAGTCGACGACTTCGGAGAGCTCCTCCTTCGCCTCTTCGATGCCGGCGACGTCCTTGAACGTGACCTTGTCGCCGCCGGGCTCGTACTGCCGCGCGCTCGAGCGGCCGAATGCGCCGAGCATTCCCTGCACGTTCCCCGCGCGCCGCAGCGCGAAGAAGATCAGTCCGATAAAGAGGATCGTCGGCCCGAAGCCGACGAGCAGGTTCTCCCACCAGGGCGCGCCGGTCTGGAGCGGCGTCGCGTTGACGACGACGCCCTTCTTCTGGAGCAGCGACGAGAGCGCGTCCGTGTTCGCGAACGCGGGGATCTCCGTCTGGAACTGCTTCGTCTTCTTCGAGCCGGCATAGCTCTCGTTGATGGTGAACGTCCCCTGCACCGCCGTGCCCTTCGACGTGATCGACGCGACGTGGCCGTCGCGCACCTGCTGCACGAAGAACGGGCTGTACGGGACGCGGACCCGCGGCGGGCCCGTCGTCGCGCGCGAGGCGGCCCAGTAGTTGATGACGAGGAGGGCGACGATCCACCCGACCCACCAGCCCCAGCGGATGCGCCGCTGCGGCGGCTTCGGCAGGCGCGGGCCCCGCGCCGGATCAGTGCTCACCCCTGAATGATGCCTAGCGCGAGGCCCAGACCTTCGCGAGCTCGACGATCGTGGCCGCCGCGAGGCCCATGTCCTCGACGCAGATCCACTCGCGCTCGCTGTGCGCGTCCTGGCCGCCCGTGTAGATGTTGGGCGTCGGGAGGCCCATCTCGGTCAGCGCCGAGCCGTCGGTGCCGCCGCGGATCGCCGTCCGCCTCGGCTCGAAGCCGATGCGGCGGACGGCCTCCTCGAGGTTCTCGACGATCTCCGGAAACCGTTCGAGCGTCGCGCGCATGTTGCGGTACTGGATGCGCGACTCGACCTCGATCGAGCAGCGCGGATCGCCGGCGGCGACCTTCTGCGCGAGCTCGCGCAGAAACGCCACGTTCCGGTCGAGCGCGTCGTCGTCGAAGTCGCGGACGATGAAGCGGAGCTCGACTTCGGACGAGTCGCCGTTGACGAGCACGGGGTGGACGTATCCCTCGCGGTCGGAGGTCGTCTCCGGCGAAAGGCGGTCCTTGGGCAGTCGCTCGATGATGTCCGCAGCGAGCTTGATGGCGTTGACGAGCTCGCCCCTCGCGAGGCCGGGATGGATCGAGCGCCCGCGCACGCGCATCCGCACCTGTGCCCCGGAGAACGTCTCCTCCTGGATCTCGCCGATCGTCGAGCCGTCCATCGTGTACGCGGCGTGCGCACCGAAGGATTCGACCGGGAAGTGGACGACGCCGCGGCCGATCTCCTCGTCCGGGTTGAACGCGACCTTGATCGTCCCGTGCGGCACCTCGGGATGCGCGACGAGGTATGCGGTCGCGGCCATGATCTCGGCGACGCCGGCCTTGTCGTCGGCGCCGAGCAGCGTCGTGCCGTCGGTCGTGATCAGCTCGTGGCCGACGTGATGCTCGAGCTGAAGCGCTTCGGCGGGCCGAATGACCTGGCCCGACGTCCCGAGCGGGATGTCGCCACCCTCGTAGCGGATGCGCTGCGGTTTCACGTTCGCGCCCGTCACCTCGCGTGCCGTGTCCACGTGCGCGAAGAACGCGATCGTCGGGACGTCGTCGTCGACCGTCGCCGGAATCGCGGCGGTGACGTAGCCGTGCTCGTCGATCTGCGCGTCCGTGGCGCCGAGCTCGCGGAGCTCGTCGACCAGGAGCCGGAGCAGGTCGAGCTGCTTCTCGGTGCTCGGGTAGCTCGTCGAGTCCTCGTCCGACTGCGTGTCGATGCGGACGTAGCGAAGGAGCCGCTCGGCGGCGTCCTCGGCGAGCTGAGCGGCGAGCTCCACGTGCCCGAGTCTACGGTTGCAGTTCATGCGCAGGCGGCTCGTACAGCTCTACCTCGGGCTCGTCCTGTACGGGTTCAGCGCGTCGCTGCTCGTGCTCTCGGGTCTCGGGCTCACTCCGTGGGACGTCCTGCACCAGGGCCTCGCGAAGCATTCGCATCTCGCGATCGGCACGTGGAGCATCCTCGTCGGGCTCGTCGTTCTGCTGCTGTGGATTCCGCTGCGCGAGCGTCCGGGACTCGGAACCGTCAGCAACGTCGTCTTCATCGGTGGGACGATGGACGTCGTGCTCGCGCATCTCTCGCCGCCGCATGAGCTGGCGCTGCGGATCGCGTGCCTCGGCGGCGGCGTCTTCCTGAACGGCGTCGCGACGGGCGCGTACATCGGCGCCGGGCTCGGGCCTGGGCCGCGCGACGGGTTGATGACGGGGCTCGCCGGGCGCGGGCACTCGATCCGGGTCGTGCGGACGTCGCTCGAGGTCACCGTGGTCGTGATCGGCTGGCTCCTCGGCGGCACGGTCGGCGTCGGCACCGTCCTGTACGCGGTGTCGATCGGCCCGCTCGCGCACGTGTTCGTCCCCTTCTTCTCGCGTGTGCGCGTGCCGGCGCCGGTGCTCGAAGGCAATTGATCGCCGTCGGTCTCTCGCTGCTGTCCGCCGTGCTCTTCGGCGGAATGAGCGTCGCGCTCCGCTTCGCGCTCGACCGCGAGCGCGACGTCATGCTCGGGACGTTCGCGACCGTGTCGACGGCGCTCGTCGTCGCGCTCGCCTGGGCGGCCGCGGAGGCGCCGTCGCGCGGCGTGCACGCGAGTGCGGCGTGGCCATTCGCGCTGGCGGGCCTGCTGCAGCCGGGAGTGGGACAGCTGTTCGCGACGCTCGCGATCCGCGAGACGGGATCGTCCCGCGCGTCGATGGTGTTCGGAACTGCGCCGCTCGTCGCGGTCGCGATCGCGCTCGTCTTCCTCGGGGAGCCGGTGAGCGCACCGCTCATCGTCGGGGCCGTGTTGATCGTCGGTGGCAGCGTCGAGCTCGCGCGCGAGCGTGGCCGCCCGGCGCACTTCCGCACGATCGGGCTCGCGTACGCGTTCGTCACCGTCGTGTTGTTCGCGTCGCGCGACAACGTCGTCCGCTGGCTCGCAAAGAGCACGAGCGCGCCGCCGGCGGTGAGCGCGAGCGCCGCGCTCCTCGGAGGCCTGGTGTTCATCACGGTCGTCGCGCGGCCGCGACTCTCCCGGCGGGCGCTGCCGTTCGTCCCCGCGGGGATCTTCTTCGGGCTCTCGTACGTCGCGCTCTTCGAGGCGTTTTACCGCGGCCGGGTGAGCATCGTCTCGCCGCTCGTCGCCACCGAGTCGCTCGTCGCCGTCGGCCTGTCGGCGCTCCTCCTGCGGCACACGGAGCTGGTCGGCCGGCGCCTCGCAATCGGCGCCGTCCTCATCGTGACCGGCGGCGCCCTCATCGGCGCATTTCGGTAACACCGACACAACCGTGCCTGGCACCGGCCTCTCCGGCGGGGCAAAAACCCCTGCTCAGGAACCTAAGGCCGGTGCCAGGCACGCGCACGAGAGCGTCACGGACAAGTGTCTCGGCAGAGTGCCTCCAAATCTGATATAAAGAGCATCAGATTTTCTCACAGGAGGCATAAACCAGTATGGCGAAGACAATCGGCATCGACCTCGGCACGACCAACTCGTGCATGGCTGTGCTCGAGGGCGGCGAGCCCAGCGTCATCCCGAACGCGGAGGGCGGGCGGACGACTCCGTCCGTCGTCGCGTTCACGAAGGACGGCCAGCGGCTCGTCGGCGCCCCCGCGCGCAGGCAGCAGGTCACCAACCCGACGAACACCATCTTCTCGATCAAGCGCTTCATGGGGCGCAAGTTCGACGAGGTCTCGGAGGAAATGAAGATCGTCCCGTACGAGGTCGTCAAGGGCCCGAACGACGACGTGCGCGTCGAGGCGGAGGGCAAGGACTACGCCCCGCCGGAGATCAGCGCGATCATCCTTCAAAAGCTGAAGGCGGACTCCGAGGCGTATCTCGGCGAGTCCGTCACCGACGCGGTGATCACCGTCCCCGCGTACTTCAACAACGCGCAGCGCGAGGCGACGAAGGACGCCGGCAAGATCGCCGGCCTCAACGTGCTGCGCATCATCAACGAGCCGACCGCGGCAGCGCTCGCGTACGGCCTCGACAAGGAAGGCTCCGACCAGACCATCCTCGTCTTCGACCTCGGCGGCGGCACGTTCGACGTGTCCGTGCTCGAGCTCGGCGAGGGCGTCTTCGAGGTCAAGTCGACCGCCGGCGACAACCATCTCGGCGGCGACAACTTCG
>DASYFU010000391.1:0-9315 GCA_036498225.1 Gaiellaceae bacterium
CGCGCTTGCGGAGACGGGCGACGCGCTCGTCTATGCCGATGTCACGCGAGTCAACGACGACGGCATCAACCCTCGGCGCATCCGGTCGCGTTCTGAATTCGACCTGTGGACCGAGCTCAACATGGGTTGCGGCATCTACTCGCCGGCGGTGTTCTTCACGCGCGAGGCGCTCGATGCAGTCGGCGGCGTCGACGAGTCGCTGCACATGACCATGGACTACGACCTGTGGCTGCGGATGGGGAAGCGCTTGCCGGTGCGGCACGTCGACGCCGTCTGGGGCGTGCAACGCCTGCATGGGGAGGCAAAGACAATGGGTATCGACGCATGGCCGGAGCGTCTGGCCGTCAGCCGCCGACACGGCGGGCGCCTGGTGTCGCCGTTGCTGATCGACCGCTACCTCCGGAGCCCGCGCACACGTCGCGCCGCCACGCGCGCGGCGGCCGCGGCGTATGCGTTGGCCGGAAGACGACCGCGGTGAGCGCGCTCGTTCGCTCTCTCGAGCGTGTGGCCGCGCGACCGCTGGCACGACCGTCGCGCTCGACGATCGACGACGCTGCGCGACGCGGCGCACATGTGGCGCGCCACACGCGACTCGCCCCGGGGCGTGACCGCGGCGACGTCTTCAACCTCGACCTGCACGTTGCCGTCATCGCGGACGTCCGCACACAGCTCGACCGTCGTGCGCTCGAGCTCGTCGACTGGACAGTCTCGGGGCACAGCTGGGTCTCCGGCCGTCCACGAGAACCGGTTGCGATCGTCAACGAGCGAACCTGGAAATCGTTCGGGCCACGAATGGCACGACGGTTTCGCCGACTCTACGGTTCGTATCTCCGGTCGTTCCGCGGTTTCGTCGCCACATATCCGCCGTGCTTCGCGCTCCTGTACGAGGGCCTGGAGAAGCCGACACTCGCGATCGCTGCAACGCGCTACGAGTGGCCGTTCACGCATCACGGCCCGCATTGGGACTGGCTCGACGAGCGTCTACGAGCGGGCGTAGAAGATGGATGGTTGACACTCGCCGCGAACAACCGCGCTGATGCGGACTACCTCGAGAGCTACTCCGGTCTCAAAGCGTCGCACATCCCGAGCGCATGCTCGTACACCGGCCTGACCTACACCGGCGGGCAATCCGCCGTCGTGATCTGCACGGCGAACGACCAACTCGCCCGCTCGATCGCAGACGAGCTGCATCACGAGGCGATTCCGCTGCGATCCGGCCTCGGTGCGCGGTACTCGCAGGCGGAGTTATACGACCAGCAGGCCCTCGTCTTCATCCCCTACAACGTCAGCATCATGGCGCTCTTCGAGCACTACACGGCGTGCGCACCGATTTACATCCCGGAGAGGTCGTTCCTGAAGAAGCTGATGACCGCGTACCCGGCCGACGTGCTGTCGTCGCTCTCGTTCTGCCAGGTGACGGGCCACGCACCGGCGAGGCGCCCGGAAGGGCTCGACCTGAACGACGTGAACGACGAGGCGGTGGTGGACTGGTACCTCGACCGGGCGGACTTCTACGACCTCGAGTGGATGCCGCGGATCCGCCAGTTCGAATCGTGGAAGCATCTCGACCACCTCCTCGCGACGGAGGACCCGCAGGCGATCAGTGCGGAGATGATGGCTGAGAGACCTGAACGGCTTCGCCGCATCGCTTCCCTATGGGACGCCCTGCCGTGGCTGGCGGCACTCGGCGAGCGAGCGGCCTGATGTGCGGCCTCTGCGGAATCGTCGACTTCGACCGGCGACCGGCACGAGAGGCGGTCGACGCCTGGCTCGACGACCTCGCCCACCGCGGGCCGAACGGCCGCGGCGTCTTCAGCGACGAGAACGCCTGCCTCGGTCACCTCCGCCTCGCGATCCTCGACCTCTCCGATGCCGGGTTGCAGCCGATGCAGGATCGGGAGCTGCAGCTCCTGCACAACGGCGAGATCTACAACTATCTCGAGCTCCGTGACGAGCTGCGCGCGAAGGACCACCGGTTCTCGACCGGCACGGACAGCGAGGTGATCCTCGCTGCGTATCGCGAATGGGGCGAGGACTGCGTCGAGCGCTTCAACGGCATGTGGGCATTCGTCATCTGGGACGCGGAACGACGGACGCTCTTCTGCTCACGCGATCGCCTCGGCATCAAGCCGTTCTACTACCGGCTCGACGACAACCGGTTCGCGTTCGCCAGCGAGCCCTGGCCTCTTCGGGCCGCCGGGGCGAACCTCGGAGCCGTACGAGACTATGTCGAGCAGGGCTATCTCGACCAGGGTGAGGAGACCTTCTTCGCGGGTGTCCTCCGGCTGCCGCCGGCCCATTCGCTCAAGTTCGGACCTCGCGGCCTGAGACGCTGGCGGTACTGGGACCTCGAGCCCGCAGACTCGCCACCCGTGCCGGTGGCGGCCGTCCGCGAGACGTTCCTCGACTCCGTTCGGCTGCAGCTCCGCAGCGACGTCCCCGTCGGAACCTGTCTCTCGGGCGGGATCGACTCGTCGTCGATCGCGGTCGCGGTCGCGTACCACGGCCACGAGCACCAGAAGACGGTCACCGCGTACTTCGACGATCCCGGCTTCGACGAGCGGCCGTTCGCGCGCGCCGTCATCGAACGAACCGGCGCGGAAGCGCACTGGGTCACATTCGATGCCGACGACCTGGTGGCAGACCTCCCGAAGATCGTCGAGGCGCAGGGCGAGCCGTTTGGCTCCACTTCGATCTGCGCCGGCTGGTACGTGATGCGCGCCGCGCGCCGCGCCGGGCTGACCGTCATGCTCGATGGGCAGGGCGGTGACGAGATCCTCGGCGGCTACCGGGCGTCGTTCGGCTACCGACTGTCCGACCTCCTCCGCGAGGGCCGGTTGAGCGAGGCCTCGCGGGAGTTGCGCGCCTTCACGTCGACGCACGGATCACGCTGGGCGGCCGTCGCCCTCGCAAGCCCCCACGTGTCGGAGCAGTTCCGCCGGGCGGCACGAAGCCGCCTACGCGGTTCGGCGACGATCGTCGGGCCCGCACTGCGCGACGCATCGACTGCATCGGACGGCAACGGCTCGCTCTTCCCCGACCGGCTCCGCCGACAGCTCCAGCTCCTGCTCACGCGACGGGGACTTCCAGAGCTCCTGCGCTACGAAGACCGCAACTCGATGGCTCACTCGCTCGAAGCGCGTGTGCCGCTCCTCGACCATCGCCTCGTACAGCTCGCCTTCTCGCTTCCCGGCGGAGAGTTGATTCGTGGCGGCGAGACGAAATCCGTCCTCCGCCGCTCCCTCTCGGATCTCCTGCCTCCCACCGTCGCCGGCCGGCGCGACAAGCTCGGATTCGTCACCCCCGAAGGCCGTTTCCTGCGCGGCGCGCTCGGTGACCTCGCGCGCGACGTCTTCGCGTCGCAACCGTTTCGGGAGCGCGGCTTCGTCGACGCGCGCGCTGCGATGCGGAGGCTCGAGCGGCACCGGCGCGGCGAACTCCGCGCCGGCATGGAGCTGTGGCGCGCGCTCAATCTCGAGCTATGGGCGCGCCGCTTCCTCGACGGATGAGCCGGCCGCGCGTCCTCTTCATTACGACCTCGTACCCGAGCGACGAGGCGCCGGCGACGGGTGTCTTCGTGCTCGAGCACGCGCGCGCGGCTGCACGCCACGCGGAGGTCGCCGTGCTGCACCTCGACCGCCGCCACGATGCGCGCGGCATCTCCATCCATCGCGATGTCGGCGCAGAGTTCCCGACGTGGCGGGCGCGCTATCCGTATCGCCCCACCGCGCTCAGCATCGCTGCGCACGTCGCCGCGGGGCTCGGCGGCTATCGCGCCGTGCGGCGCGCAGGCTTCGACCCAGACCTCGTGCACGCGCACTTCTTCCTCAGCGCCCTCCCCGCAGCCCTGCTCCCGAGGCCGCTCGTCGAGACGGAGCACTGGACAGCGTTCCTCCCCGAGGACCCAACCAGGCTCGGGCTGCCGCTCAAGCTCGCAGCACGCATCGTCCTGCGCCACGCGCGAACGGTGATGCCTGTGAGCGAGAGCCTTGCGGCGGCGATGCGCGACGCCGGCATTCGCGGTCGGTTCGAGGTCGTGCCGAACGCCGTGGACACGTCGCTCTTCCGTCCGGGCCCCGGAGGCGGCGGCCGACGGGTCGTCACCGTCGGGCTGCTCCAGCACCAGAAGGGCATCGACGTGCTGCTTCGCGCGTTCGCGCAGGTGCGCGAGCGTCGCCCCGACACGGTCCTCGACATCGTCGGCGACGGTCCCGAGCGCTCGACGTACGAGAAACTCCGGACGACGCTCGGCCTCGACGAGTCGGTCGTCTTCCACGGCTTCGAGCCGAAGCCGGAGATCGCCGCACGCCTAGCCGAGTCCGACCTGTTCGTGCTCGCGAGCCGCTTCGACAACAATCCATGCGTGCTCGTCGAGGCTCAGGCGGCAGGTCTTCCGATCGTCGCGAGCCGCGTCGGGGGGATCCCGGAGATCGTCGAGGGCAACGGCCTGCTGGCGGAGCCGGAGGATGTCGACTCGTTGGCGGCCCGCATCCTCGAAGCCCTCGCCGGCCTTGGCGCGTACGACCGGTCTGCAATCGCGGCTCGGGCGAAGGAGCGCTTCGACGTCGAACACGTCGGTCGCATGCTTGCCGACGTCTACGCGGCTGCTCTCGGAGAGACCGCGTGACGACGCCGCGCGTCACCGTCCTGCTCGCCGTCCACAACGGCGGCGACTTCCTACGCGAAGCGGTCGAGAGCGTGCTCGCGCAGACCTTCTCCGATTTCGAGCTGCTCATCGTCGACGACGCGAGCACCGACAGCGCAGTCGACGGGCTCCCCGACGACCCGCGCATCCGCGTGCTTCACAACGAGCGCAACATCGGGCAGATCCCGTCTCTCAATCGCGGACTGCACGATGCGCGCGGCGAGTACGTCGCCCGTCTCGACCACGACGACATCTGTCTTCCGCGGCGACTCGAGCGCCAGGCGGACGTGCTCGACCATCTCCCGGGCGTCGCCCTGGTCGGCAGCTGGGTCGACGTCGTCATGACGGACGGGCGGACATGGACGCGACTACGGCCGAAGCTCGACACGTTCGCGCAGTTCGCGGCACAGGTTGTGAGCGGCCACATCTTCCTCGTCCACCCGTCGCTCATGTTCCGCCGCGACGCCGTCGTCGAAGTCGGCGGCTTCGATGAGGACCTGAGCGCTGCGGAGGACCAGGAGCTCTATCGCCGGCTCGTGCTCGCGCGCCGCGAGGCCCGGGTCGTCCCGGAGACGCTCGTCCGCTATCGCCGCCACGAGCAGCAGATGACATATGCGAAGACCGCGGTCGTGGAGGAGAGCGACGCGCGCAGCCACGGCCGCTTCCTCGCGTCGCTCGCGCCAGGCTCGCCCGCGGAGACACTGCGCCTCATGGTTCGTGCACATCCGCGCTTCTGGACCGAGCCGGCGCTCGCCGACACCGAGCTCGAGCACTTCCTCGCGGCCGCCTCCGCACGACTCGAGCTGGACGAGAACGACCGAGCCGAAGTGGCGCTCGCACTCGCGCAACGCGCGGCCGCGTGTCTCGTCGACGGGTGGGCCGGTGGTGTCGACGCGTACGCGCGGCGTGCACGTCCCCTCGCAGCGTTCGCCGCGCACCACGGCGATGGCCGCAGCCGCGCGGTCGCGGCCATGTTCCCCGTCCTGCGGGCGGCAGCCCCTCTCGGGAGGCCGCTGGCACGCGTGCGCGTCGGGCTTGCACGCGTGCTTCGAAGCGAAGCGCTCGCGACGCCGCGGCGGATCGCGCGCAGCTCACGCGTGCTCCGATCGCTGTACATGCGCGTCGCCGACACACGGCGGCACGGCGCGTGAGCACGCGCAACGCCTCTGTATCGTGGTGCCCGTGACGCATCCTCGCGCAGGTGAGAGCTACAGGCCGAAGGACTACTGGGCCGGGCTCCACGACAGCGCCGAGGATCTCGGCATCGTCGGCCATCCGACGCTTCCGCTCGTGGTCAACCGATATCTGTACGCGAACGCGGCGCACGGCGTGCTGCGCGGCCTCGACGCCGCCGGCGCGGGAGTCCGCGGCCGCACGGTGCTCGACGTCGGGAGCGGGACCGGGTTCTGGGTGGACCTGTGGCTGCGCGAGGGCGCGGCGAGCGTGTCCGGCTCGGATCTCGTGCCCGCGGCCGTTGATCGGCTGCGCGAGCGTTTCCCGGACTGTGAGTTCACGCCGGCGGACATCGGCGAGCAGGCGCCGTTCCCAGGATCCCGGTTCGACGTCGTGACGATCATGAGCGTGCTTCATCACCTCGTCGACGAGCAGCGCTTCGAACGCGCGCTCGCGAACCTCGAGTCGCAGCTCGACCCGAACGGCGTCCTCGCCGTGCTCGACCCGCTCGTCGTGCGCGGCCGCTGGATGCCCCCAAGCGCTGAGAGCGCCCACAACGTCGTCCGCACACTCTCGCGCTGGAAGGATGCGGCCGCGGGCGCCGGTCTTCGCGTGGACACAGTCGTGCCGACGGCTGCGTTCTTCTCCGATCCGGTGGATGCCGGATCGCGCTCCGCCTTCGCCGCCCATCGGTTCTTCTGGCGTGGAATCACCGCCGCGCTGCAAGGACGAGACCGGCTTGCGTCCGTCGTCGTCCCGCCGGTCGCCGCGCTCGACCGTGCGGTCACAGCGCGTCTCCACGCCGGGCCGGCGGCGAAGTTGATCCTGTTGCGCCCCGCCTGAGAGCTACGCGGACGTCCGCGTACGCTCGTCCGCCGACTCAGTGCGCCACTCCAGCTGAGGCCGAAGAACCGCGTTCCCGCGCATGTTCCCGGCGTGGCCCGCGAAGCGAATCTCGATGGTGACGACGGCGGAGTAATCGACGATCTGGTTCACCTCGGCGATGAGGCTGACGTTCAGATCGAGCTCGGTCTCGCCGAACAGCCCGCGGGGCAGACGCACCACCGAGCGGTACGTTCCGGGCTCGAGCCGCATCGGGCCCTCGCCCGAGGGGTCGTCGATGGTCTCCGTCCGGAGAACCGGCGCCTGGTTCTCGTCGCTCAGGGTCACGAGCACGCGAAGCGCCGGAATAGGCCGGAAGACGCGGTAGTCCACGGCGATGACGATCTCCTCGTCGGAGTTGAACGCGGAGCAGGGAAGACCCTCCTCGTCGAGCACCGAAATGCGCGTGCACTCGAAAAACGGCTCGTCGCTGTACAGCCGCGTCTTGCCGATGAGCAAGCCGAGCTTCTCACCTTCGACGACGGCGGCGCTCTGCTCGCCTGAGGCTTGCCCTAGATATCGGTGCACCCCATCCTCGGTCGGCCCGTCGAACACGAGCCGTCCTTTCTCGAGTACGAGCGCGCGCGGGCACAGCGAGCGAACGGCCGCGAGGTTGTGGCTGACGAAGACGACTGTCCGCCCCTCGCGTGTGACGTCGCGCATCTTGCCGAGCGATTTCTGCTGGAACTCGGCGTCTCCGACCGCGAGCACCTCGTCGACGAGCAGGATCTCGGGCTCGAGATGCGCGGCGACCGCGAACGCAAGCCTCACCTGCATTCCACTCGAGTAGCGCTTCACCGGCGTGTCGAGAAACTTCTGCGTTCCGGAGAACTCGACGATCTCGTCGAACCTGCGAACGATCTCCGCCCGGCGCATCCCGAGGATCGTTCCGTTGAGCATGATGTTCTCGCGTCCGGTGAGCTCCGGGTGAAAGCCTGTACCCACCTCCAGCAGTGAGCCCACCCGGCCGCGGAGGACCACGCGGCCCTTCGTCGGATCGGTGATGCGGGACAGGATTTTCAGCAGCGTGCTCTTACCCGCGCCGTTCGCTCCGATCAGGCCGAGCACCTCGCCGGCACCGACTGTGAAAGAGATGTCATCGAGGGCCCAGAGCTCAGCCGTTGGCTCGTTCCGCCGGCGCAACTTGCGCGCGGGAGATGCGATCAGGCCGGCGACGACGTCGCGCAGCGCCCCGTACGGCTCTCGCTCGCCCAGCTTGTACCGCTTGCCGATGCCCTCGGCAACGACCACATCAGACGACATCGGCAAAGCTCCGTTCGACACGCCGGAAGTACTCGATGCCGAGGACGAGAAGCACGAGGACGACACCGAACGACAGCAGCATGAGATGCCCCACCTGTCCGGCCTGGTTGCCGAAGAGCGTCCACCGGAATCCCTGCACGACGCCGGCCATCGGGTTCAGGCCGATCCACGGACGGATGCTGAGCGGGAAGATCGCCGCCGAGAAGGCGACGGGCGTCACGAAGAACCACGCCTGGACGAGGAACGGCACGGTGTACTGGACGTCGCGGTACTTCACGTTCAGGGCCGAGAGCCAGATCGTCACCGCGATCGCTGCACTGACCGCGAAGAGCACGAAGAACGGCAGGAAGACGACGTGCCAGCTTGGAACGGTGCCGTAGTACGCCATGACGGCGGCGAGGACGCAAAAGCCCACGGCCATGTCGACGAGCCCGGCGAGCACGGGCGCGACCGGAAGCATGATCCTCGGGATGTAGACCTTGGTCACGAGCGCCTGGTTCTCGACGATGCTCTTCGTCGACGCGGCGAGAGCGTTCGCGAACAGGAACCACGGCAGGAACGCGCTCAACGTGAGCAGCATGTACGGCACATTCGACTGCAGCTTCGCGTAGTGGCCGAGGATGATCGTGAAGATGAGCGCGGTGAGCGCCGGCTGCAACGCCACCCAAGCCGCGCCGACGGCGGTCTGCTTGTACCGGATCTTCACGTCGCGCCAGACGAGGAAGTAGAGGAGCTCGCGGTAGTCCCAGAGCTCGCGGAAGTCGAGCGGGCGCCAGCCCCGCTTGGCCTCGATGACGGTGACGCGTCCGGCGTCGTAGTGGCTCCGCGACTCGGCGACCGCGCTCATCGATCCAGGATAGCCCCGTCTCCCGCCGGCCCCAGGGTGCGAGCCACCGTCCACAGCTCCCCCCACACCTGCACGAGCTCCTCGACGCCGAGCCCCGCCTCGCCGAGCTCGGACTTGAGCTGCCCGACCGTGTATTCGGTCTCGTGCGTGGGGTCGCTGAAGTAAGGGAGGCCGAGCTCTTCCCGGAGCGGAACGAGCCAGTCGCGCTCGCTGCTCGGGACCCGGATGAGGAAGCGGTCAGGACCGGCGACGGAGCGCAGCCGCCGCAAGAGCTCGACGCGCGCAGCGATGTGCTCGAGGACGTTCGAGAGGACGACGACGTCATATCGGTGCGGCGGCTCCCAGGTGAGAACGTCGGCTTCGACGAACTCGAGACCGTCGGCCTGAAACCGTGCGCGCGCGAAGTCGAGCACCGGGCGGCTCATGTCGAGCCCGGTGACGTGCGCGCCCGCGGCGACCGCGAGGTCGTACGCGAGCTCCCCCTTGCCACAGCCGATGTCGAGAA
>DASYFU010000392.1:0-3044 GCA_036498225.1 Gaiellaceae bacterium
GCGACGGCACGGAGATCGAGACGCCGCCGGTCGAAGCGATCGACATGGACGACGAGTCCGCCGAGAAGGACGGCTACGAGACGTTCATGCTGAAGGAGATCTACGAGCAGCCCGAGGCGGTCGAGGAGACGATCGGCGACCGCGTTCGCGGCCACAACCTCGTCCTCGACGCGCTCGAGATGACCGAGCTGGAGATCCAGAACCTCCGTCGCGTCGTCCTCGTCGCGTGCGGCACCGCGTACCACGCCGCGGTCGTCGGGCGCTACGTGATCGAGGAGTGGGCGCGCGTCCCCGTCGAGCCGGATATCGCGAGCGAGTGGATCTACCGCAATCCGGTGCTGTCGAAGGACACGCTCGTCATCGGCATCTCGCAGTCCGGCGAGACGCGCGACACGGTGAACGCCGTGAAGCTCGCGCGCGAGTCGGGCGCGCGGACGCTCGCGATCACGAATCTCATGGGAACGCAGATCACGCGCGAGGCTGAGTCGTCGATCTACACGCGCTGCGGGCTCGAGGTCGGCGTGGCGGCGTCGAAGACGTTCACGGCACAGGTCGCGCTGCTCTGCCTGATCGCGCTGAAGATGGCGCAGATCCGCAAGACGCTGCCCGACGAAGAGGTCGAGTTCATCCTCGACCGCCTCCACGAGCTGCCGGACAAGATCCAGACGTTCCTCGACGACGTCGACGCCGGCCGTCATCGCATGGACGAGATTGCACAGCGGTTCTACGAGAAGCCGTTCTTCCTCTACCTCGGCCGCCACATCGGGCTGCCGGTCGCGCTCGAGGGCGCGCTCAAGCTGAAGGAGATCTCGTACATCCCGACCGATGCGTACTCGGCCGGCGAGATGAAGCACGGGCCGATCGCGCTGCTCGAGGAAGGCACGCCGGTCGTCGTCGTCGCGACCAACATCCACGTGTACGACAAGATCATCTCCAACATCCAGGAGACCCGTGCCCGCGGCGCACACGTGATCGCGATCGCGACCGAGGGGAACGAGGACATCCAGCACCACGCCGACGACGTCATCTTCGTCCCGCGGACGCCAGCGTTCCTCCAGGCCGTGCTCGCCGTCGTCCCGCTGCAGCTGCTCGCTTACCGCATCGCCCGGCTCCGCGGCCTCAACGTCGACCAGCCGCGGAACCTGGCGAAGACCGTCACTGTGGAGTAGGCGGACGCCGGAGGCGCTTTGCCTCCGACCGACGGCGTTTCTCCTCCTTCCGGCGCTCGAGCGATGCAGCCGACGGCTTGGTCGGCACGCGGCGGCGTTCGACGTGCAGTGCCTTGCGCAACGCCTCGACGAGCCGCTCTGTCGCGAGCTCGCGGTTGCGCAGCTGACTGCGCTCGTCCTGCGCGACCGCCCGCAGCACCGGTCCCGCCTTCGCGACGACGCGCCGCTTCTGCGCCGTGGTCAGCGCCTCCGACGCCTCGACGTCGAACACCGCCTCGACGCGCGTCTCCGACTTCTGCGCGTGCTGCCCACCGGGCCCGCTCGAGCGCGACGTGCGCAGCTCGATCTCGCGCAGCGGGAGAACGACCGAGCGGGTGACGCGAATAGACTCGCCGTCCATGGCCGCGATTCTGCTTGACGTGGACGGCGTGCTGCACGTCTCCGGTCAGCCCATCCCCGGGGCGGCCGACGCGGTGCGCCGCCTGCGCGCCAACGGCCATCGGCTCCGCTTCGTGACGAACACCACGACACGGTCGCGGGCGCGGCTCGCCGAGGAGCTGCGGACGGGCGGCTTCGAGGTCGAGGACGAGGAGGTCCAGACCACCGCCGACGCCGCCGTGAGCGCCCTGCGGGGCCGGCGAGTCCTCGCCCTCGTCATGCACGCGCTCGTCGGCGACCTGGACGGGATCGAGCTCGTCGGCGAGGGCGCCGACGCCGTCCTCATCGGCGGAGCGGACGAAACGCCGGAGACGAATCTCGTGTTCTCGTACATGAACCTCGCGCGTGCATTCGCGGAGCTCGAGCTCGGTGCGCGCCTGTACTGCCTGCACAAGAACCGGTGGTGGCAGACGGCGCGCGGCCCGCTCCTCGACGCGGGCGCGTTCGTCGCCGGCCTCGAGTACGCCGCCGACGTCGAGGCGGTCGTCATCGGCAAGCCCAGCCCGGCGTATTTCGCGGCGGCCCTGGAGGCGCTCGACACGGACCCGGATCGCGCCTGGATGGTCGGGGACGACCTCGAGAGCGACATCGCCGGTGCACAGGCGGTCGGCATGAAGACGGTGCTCGTGCGCACGGGCAAGTTCCGCCCCGATGCGGTCGAGGCCTCGCGCGTGCGGCCGGACGGCATCGTCTCGTCGATCGTGCAGCTCCCCGACTGGATCGAGGAGCACCTGTGAGCGTCCGCGTCGGCACGGATCTCATCGAGATCGAGCGCGTGCGGCGATCGCTCGAGCGGTACGAGCGCTTTCGCGAGCGCTGCTTCACGCCGGAGGAGCAGGCGTACTGCGACTCGCGGCCGAATCCGGCGCAGAGCTACGCCGGGCGCTTCGCCGGAAAGGAGGCGGTCGGCAAGGCGCTCGGCTTCGGGGTTGCGCGCGCGTTCGCGTGGAAGGACATCGAGATCGTCGGCCGTCCGAAGCCGTCGGTGCGCCTCTCGGGTCGAGTCGCGGCCTGGGCAGAGCACGTCGGCGCCGGCGATATCGATCTCTCCATGACGCACTCGCGTGAGCTCGCGCAGGCGGTGGCGGTGGTCAGTGCCTGAGTTCGAGCCGCTGTACACCGCGGCGGAGATGCGTACGGCCGAGGAGCGCTACGGCGGGACGGTCGAGGAGCTGATGGAGCGAGCTGGCGCTGCGGTCGCGCGCGTCGGTCTCGAGCGCTATGCACATGCGCAGCAGTGGACCGTCGTGTGCGGCGGCGGCTCGAACGGCGGTGACGGACGCATCGCCGCGCGCGAGCTCGAGCGCGCAGGGCGGCAGGTGCGGGTCGTCGACGCGAAGGCGGGCGAGACCGAGCTCGGCGATCCCGACGTGATCGTCGATGCGCTCTTCGGCACCGGTTTCGCCGGCGAGCCGCGCCCCGACGCGACTGCGCTGA
>DASYFU010000393.1:0-2734 GCA_036498225.1 Gaiellaceae bacterium
CTGGCCGATCCGACGGTGGTGGAGGAGATCAAGAAGCGGGCGGAGTCGGAGAAGAGTGGCGGAGACGAGTAGCGACCGCGAGCTCGGCACCGAGCTGTTCAACAAGACGTGGGCGCTGCTCGAGAGCCCGGAGCGCGATCCCGACGAGCTCCTGCACTGCGCGCACGCGTCCGCATACCACTGGCTACAGGCGGGAACGGTAGCGAATCGCGCGCGCAGCGAGTGGCAGTGCTCGCGCGTCTACTCCGTGCTCGGCCGCGCCGAGCCTGCGCTCCATCATGCGCGGCGCTGCGTCGAGCTGTGCGAGTCGGAGCCGGACGAGATCGAGGAGTTCGACCTGCCGTTCGCCTTCGAGGCGATGGCGCGTGCACATGCCGTCGCGGGCGACGCCGACGAGGCACGCGAGTGGCTGGCGCGTGCTCGCGCGGCCGGCGAGAAGATCGTCGATGAGGACGACCGTGTCCTCCTCGAATCCGATCTGGCCACGATCGCGTTGTAGGAGTAGCTGTTTCGTCCGAGAACAGTGGTAGAAGAAGCTCCACAGATTCCCCGGCCAGGTTGAAAGCACTCTGACGGGCGGCTCCGGGCAGGTGCTGACTGGACCGCCGACCGAGGCCGACATTTCCTAACACCCGGCTGCCACGATGGGCGCGTGCTGAGACTCCTCGCCGTCGCAGCCCTGGCAGCCGCGCACGTCGCGCAACCGCACCAGTTCCTGCTCACGCTGGCGAAGGACATCCACGGCCACATCCCGCCGCAGCTCGTCCTCGTCGACCAATCGGGCAAGCTCGTCCGGAAGATCGGCACCGCGGGCTATGTGCTCGTGAAGGGCGAGTGGTCACCCAACCGGCAGTCGATCGCGTGGTCCGACCCGCAAGGCGTCCACGTCGAGGATGCCGACGGCACGAACGCGCGGCTCCTGCTTCCGCACCAGCCGGGCTGCAATCACTCCTGTACACAGCCGTCGTTCATCTGGACGCCGGACGGCACCGCGCTCGACGTCGGCGGCGCCGGACAGCAGACGGACGAGTTTCTGCTCGTACCGGTCGACGGCGCGCCGCCGTCGCCGCTTGCGCCGGCGAAGCTGTGGTGGATCAGCGGCCCGGCCTTCTGGACGCCGGGCGGCGGGGCGCTCGTGTGGGCGAGTGGCGGCGGCAAGCCCGGCACGAAGGGCTGCTGCTTCTACACCATCTACGAGACGACTTCCGCGACGCATACGACGCGAGCCCTGTTCCGCGGCCCGGATCAAGGAGGACAGGCGCCGCTGTGGTCGCCCGACGCGACGCAGCGAATCATGTTCACGGAGCCGAATCCGAAGGCGGACTACGACCTCACGCTCGTCGACGAGAAGACCGGCGCCTCGCGGTTGCTCCCGGTCACCGGCTCGACGACGTTCACGGCATGGTCGCCCGACGGCAGGACGGTCGCGGCCGTGCTGCACGGAGATCGCGTCGTCACGATCACGCTCGGAACCGGGAAGGTGCACGACATCGGCAGCGGCGAACAGCTCTTCTACGGCCGCGACGGGACGCTCTACATCACACGCGACACGTACAGCGAGGTCTGGACGAGCCGAGGCAACGCGCCGGAGCGCTTTCTCTTCCGCACGCCGGGCGGCCTCGAGATCTACTCGCTCGACGCGAGCTAGAGCAGCTTCTCGAAGCGCTCGGCGTCGTCGAACGGGCCGATGACGGCAAGGCGGAGCTTGTCCTTGGCGATGAGGTCCTGCGCGACGCGTTGCACGTCCTCGGCGGTGACTGCTGAGATCCCCGCGAGCACCTCGTCGGGATCGGGCGCGCGGCGTTCGAGCACCTCCTTGCGCAGGCCGAACATGATCAGGCCCTGCGGATTCTCGAGCTGGAGCACGAAGCGGCCCTTCGCGAAGTTTCGCGCCTTCTCGAGCTCGTCCGCGGGCACAGGCGCAGCGGCCATCCCCGTCAGCTCCGACGCGATCGTCGTCAGCGCCTCGTCGATGCGGTTGATGTCGACGCCCGCCTGTGAGTAGAGCGAGCCCGCGTCGGTGTAGCTGTGGTTGACGCCGAAGACGTAGTACGCGAGGCCGCGCCGCTCGCGCACCTCGGTGAAGAGGCGCGACGACATCCCGCCGCCGAGAACCGTGGCGACCATCTGCAGCGCGTAGCGGTCCGGATGGTCGAGCGGATAGCTCGGGACGCCGGCGATCACGTGCGCCTGGTCGGACTGCTTCGTGAAGACCCTGACGCGGTCGTTGGTGTATCCCTGCACCGGCTCCGGCGCGCCCGTCGCCACCGCGGGCAAGTCGCCGAGCAGCTCGCTGACGCGCGCGAGCGCGTCGTCGCCGATGCGTCCCGCGATGCCGACGACCATGCGATCCGGGTGATACCAGCGGTCGAGGTACGACGTGAACGTCTCGCGCGTCGCCGCGCGGACGGTCTCCTTCCGGCCGATGATGTCCCAGCCGAGCGGCTGGTCGCCGTACAGGAGGTCCTCGTACTGGCCGCCGATGAAGTCCCGCGGCGTATCGAAGTACATGTTCATCTCCTCGATGATCACGCCCTTCTCGCGGTCGATCTCCTCGCCGTCGAAGCGCGAGTGGCGCAGCATGTCGACGAGCACGTCGAGCGCGACATCGCGATGCTCCGCGGCGCACTTCACGAAGTACGCCGTCGACTCCTTGCTCGTGAACGCGTTGAACTCGCCACCGATCGAGTCGATCTCGCCCGCGATCGTGCGCGCGTCCGGGCGGCGCTCCGTC
>DASYFU010000394.1:0-2435 GCA_036498225.1 Gaiellaceae bacterium
GTAGTGCGCGGACTCGGCCTGCCCGTGCAGCTCGGGCCAGAGCCTCAGCCCGTCGAGCTCGTCCTCGACGAGCCCGCGCAGCTCGTCAGGACTGCGGGGCATCGCTTTCCGCTTCGCGCTTCGCGCGCTCCAGCTCCTCCTCGACGCCCTTGGCGAGCTCGGACAGCTCGCCGAGGATCTCGAGCGCACGCTCGGGCGACGCGTTCTCGTCCGTCGAGAGCCGGTCGAGCTCGTCGCGCGCGGCCTCGAGCCGCGCGAGCAGCTGCTCGGCGCGGTTCAGTGAATCGTCGGTCATGCGGCCTTCTCCCTCACGATGCGTCCCAGTATCCCGTTCACGAGTCTCCCCGCGTCGTCGGATGCGTAGCGCTTCGCCAGGGTGATCGCCTCGTCCAGCACGACCTCGTTCGGGATGTCACCCGCGTCCAGCTCCTCGAGCGCAACGCGGAGGATGTTCCGCTCGACGGCGCCGAGCCTGTCGGCGGGCCAGTCGTCCGAAGCGGCGGTGATGCGCGCGTCGAGCTCGGGCGCGTGCGCGGCGACGGCCTCCGTCAGCGCCCGCGTGTACTCGTCGACGTCGCCGTCGTACAGCGAGCCGAGCTCTGTGCCCGTCACGTCCCACTGGTACAGGAGAAACACGGCTGCGCGACGCGCCTCGCGACGGGAGATCACGCGAGCTCCTCGACGGACACGTCGACGCTGTCGACCGCGACGTCGCACATGCGCGTCAGGGCGTCGGCGACCTCGCGCTGCACGTCGCGCGCGACATCGGGCAGAACCCTGCCGTATTCGACCTCGAGGTCGAGATCGACGTGCGCGTGGCCGTTTTCGATCTCCACCGTCACCTTGCGCCGCGGCCGGCGCACCCGCGCGCCGTCGACAGTCTCGGCCGCGCGCACGACGATCTGCGTCAGCGCGCCGTCGGTCACCTTCACGCCTTCGGCCAGTTGCTTCATCCGGCCACCGCGGCGAGCTGCACCTCGTCGAGGAACGATGTCGAGTACTCCCCGCTCCGGAACTCGTCGCTGCCGAGGATCTCGTGCAGGACGTCGCGGGTCGTGGGAACGCCCTCGATCTCGAGCTCCTCCAACGCCCGCCGCGCGCGCACGATCGCGAGGTCGCGGGTGTTGTCGAGCACGATGACCTTCGCGATCATCGAGTCGTAATACGGCGGGATCGTCGAGCCCTCTTCGACGAAGGTGTCGACGCGCACGCCGGGGCCGAGCGGCGGTCGGAAGCGCGTCAGCCGTCCCGGAGACGGGCGGAAGTCCGCGCGCGGATCCTCGGCGTTGATCCGCAGCTCGATCGCATGCCTGCTGCGCGAGGCGCGCCCGCCGTGCTCGAGCGCCAGGCCTGCCGCGATCCGCACCTGCTCGCGGACGATGTCGAGCCCGGTCACGAGCTCGGTCACGGGATGCTCGACCTGAAGCCGTGCGTTGAGCTCGATGAACGAGAACGAGCCGTCGGGGCCGACGAGGAACTCGAACGTGCCGGCGTTGCGATACCCGATGTGCCGGCAGGCGCGTTCCGCCGCGGACTCCATCTCCTCGCGCAGCTTCGCGTCGAGCGCCGGCGACGGCGACTCCTCGATGAGCTTCTGGTGGCGCCGCTGGATCGAGCACTCGCGCTCGCCGCACGTGAGGACGGTGCCGTTGTCGTCGCACAGGACCTGGATCTCGACGTGGCGCGCGGGGTTGATCGCCTTTTCGACGTACAACGTCCCGTCGCCGAAGGCGGCATGCGCCTCCGCGGCGGCGCGCTGGAACGCGTCGTGCAGCTCGTCCGGCTCGGTGACGAGGCGCATGCCCTTGCCGCCGCCCCCGGCCGCCGCCTTGAGCAACACGGGATAGCCGAGCTCGTCGGCCGCCGCGCGCGCCTCCTCCGGGCCGGTGGAGCCTTCGGTGCCGGGCACGAGCGGCACGCCGGCCGCCTTCATCTCCTGTTTCGCGAGCGCCTTGTCCCCCATGCGCGCCATGACGTCGGCCGGCGGCCCGACGAAGACGAGGTCGTTGTCCTCGCACAGGCGGACGAACTCGTCGTTCTCGGAGAGGAACCCGTAGCCGGGATGGACGGCTTCGCAGCCGGTCGTCGTCGCCGCCGCGATCACCGACGCGATGTTGAGGTAGCTCTCGGCCGCAGGAGGCGGTCCGATGCGGACCGCGCGGTCGGCAAGCCGCACGTGCATCGCATCCTCGTCGGCGGTCGAGTACACCGCGACGGCCTCGACGCCGAGCTCGTGCAGCGCACGGATGACGCGCACGGCGATCTCGCCGCGATTGGCTACGAGAACGCGGTTGAACATCAGACTGCGTCGAGCGGTCGTCCGGTGAGCGGTTCGAGCTCGAACAGCACCTGCCCGAACTCGACCGGCTGCGCGTTCTCGACGTTGATCGCGCGGACGACGGCCTCGAGCTCTGCCTTCACCTCGTTCATGAGCT
>DASYFU010000395.1:0-2869 GCA_036498225.1 Gaiellaceae bacterium
GAATTCGGCGGATACGACGAGCAGCCGCACGACACGAGCAGCTTCCTCGGCGAGTTTGCGCGCGAGGGGCTCGTGAACATCGTCGGCGGCTGCTGCGGCACGACGCCGGAGCACGTCCGCGAGATCAAGGCAGCCGTCGACGGCGTCGTGCCTCGCCGCATCCCGTCGCCTCCGCGCCTGACGCGCTTCAGTGGGCTCGAGCCGTTCGCGATCGGCCCGGACACCAACTTCGTGATGATCGGCGAGCGGACGAACGTCACCGGCTCCGCGCGCTTCCGTCGCCTGATCGAGGGCGACGACTTCCAGCAGGCGCTGGACGTGGCGCTCGAGCAGGTGCGCGGCGGCGCCAACCTCATCGACGTGAACATGGATGCCGACCTGCTCGACGGCGAGCAGGCGATGACGACCTTCCTCAACCTCGTCGCGACCGAGCCGGAGATCGCGCGGCTGCCGATCATGGTCGACAGCTCGCGCTGGACGGTGCTCGAGGCGGGGCTCAAGTGCCTCCAGGGCAAAGGCGTCGTCAACTCGCTCAGCCTGAAAGAGGGCGAGGCGGCGTTCCTCGAGCAGGCGCGCACCGTCCACCGCTACGGCGCAGGCGTCGTCGTCATGGCGTTCGACGAGGAGGGGCAGGCCGAAACGGTCGAGCGCAAGGTGGCGATCTGCGAACGCGCATTCCGGTTGCTCGTCGACCAGGTCGGCTTCGCGCCCGAGGACATCGTGTTCGACTCGAACGTGCTCGCGGTCGCGACGGGCATCGAAGAGCATCAAGGGTTCGCGAAAGCGTTCATCGAGGCGCTGCCGCTGATCAAGGAGCGCTGCCCGGGCGCGAAGACGAGCGGCGGCATCTCGAATCTCAGCTTCTCCTTCCGCGGCAACGACGTCGTGCGCGAGGCGATGCACTCGGCGTTCCTCTACCACGCGATCACAGCCGGCCTCGACATGGGGATCGTGAACGCCGGTCAGCTCATCGTCTACGAGGACATCGAACCCGAACTGCTGGAGCGAGTCGAGGACGTCATCTTCAACCGCCGGGACGACGCGACCGAGCGGCTCGTCGAGTATGCCGAGCGCGTCCGCGGCGAGGGAACGCGCCGCGAGCTCGACTTGTCGTGGCGTGACGCGCCCGTCGAGAAGCGTCTCCAGCATGCGCTCGTGCACGGCGTCGTCGACTTCATCGAGGAGGACACCGAGGAGGCGCGCCGGCAGGCCGCGCGGCCGCTCGACGTCATCGAGGGGCCGCTGATGGCGGGGATGCAGGTCGTCGGCGACCTCTTCGGCGCCGGGAAGATGTTCCTGCCGCAGGTGGTCAAGAGCGCGCGCGCGATGAAGCGCGCCGTCGCCTACCTGGAGCCGTACATGGCTGACGAGAAGGCCTCCGGCCGCGTCCAGGGCAAGGTCGTCCTCGCGACCGTGAAGGGCGACGTGCACGACATCGGCAAGAACATCGTCGGCGTCGTCCTTGGTTGCAACAACTACGAGGTCATCGACCTCGGCGTGATGGTGCCGGGCGACACCGTGCTCGACACGGCGCTCGAGAACGGTGCGGACGTCGTCGGTCTCTCCGGCCTGATCACGCCGTCGCTCGACCAGATGGTCGACGTCGCGCACGAGATGGAGCGCCGCGGGCTGTCGCTGCCGCTTCTGATCGGCGGCGCGACGACGTCGCGGCAGCACACGGCGGTTCGCATCGCGCCGCAGTACTCGCAGCCGGTCGTGCACGTCCTCGACGCGTCGCGCGTCGTCGGGGTCGTCTCCGACCTGCTCGACCCGCAGCGGCGCCGCCGCCTCGACGGTGAGAACCGAGAGGATCAGGAGCGCCTGCGCGACCAGTACGCGGAGCGCGAGCGCAAGCCGCTGCTCCCGTTCGACGAGGCGCGCGCGAACCGGCAGCAGCTGGCGTTCGACGAGCTGGCCACGCCGGAATTCACCGGCGTGCGCGTGGTGGAGCCCGATCTCGCGACGCTGCGCGAGTACATCGATTGGCAGTTCTTCTTCCACGCGTGGGAGTTGAAGGGGAAGTTTCCCGCGATCCTCGATCAGCCCGCGGCGCGCGAGCTGTACGACGATGCCCAGGAGCTGCTTGACGAGATCGTTCGCGACGGGCTGCTGAAAGCGCGGGGCGTCTACGGGTTCTGGCCGGCGTCCTCCAAGGGTGACGACGTCGTCGTCGCGGACGGGACGCGCTTCTGCTTCCTCCGCCAGCAGTCGGCGTACGGCGATTCGCGCCCGAACCGCAGTCTCGCGGATGTCGTCGCGCCGGCCGGCGATCACATCGGGGCCTTCGCGGTCACGACGGGCATCGGCGCCGACGACCTCTCGGCGCGCTACGAGGCCGAGCACGACGACTACAAGTCGATCATGGTGAAGGCGCTGGCGGACCGTCTTGCCGAGGCGTTCGCCGAGTATCTGCACGAGGTCGCGCGCCGCGCCTGGTACGAAACCGGGCGGAAGCTCACGACCGACGAGCTCGTCTCCGAGAGGTATCGCGGCATCCGTCCCGCGTTCGGGTATCCGGCGTGCCCGGATCACAGCGAGAAGCGGAAGCTGTTCGACCTGCTGGGCGCGGAGTCGATCGGCATCGAGCTGACCGAGTCGTTCGCCATGACACCGCCGGCGAGCGTCAGCGGCATCTACCTCGGGCACCCCGATGCGCGCTACTTCTCGATCGGTCGTATCGGTCGTGACCAGGTGGAGGACTACGCCGCACGCAAGGGCATCTCGCTCGCCGAGGCGGAGCGCTGGCTCCGGCCGAACCTCGCTTATGAGCCGGCTGAAAGTGCTGCGCACTTTCAGCCGAGGGAGGTTCCCGCTTCGCGGGAGCGCTCGCCGGTGAAACCGGCGAGCTCTTAGGGTCGTAGGCGAAGGG
>DASYFU010000396.1:0-3605 GCA_036498225.1 Gaiellaceae bacterium
CTGCAATCGGCTCGCGGTCGACGACGGGATCCACCACGGGTCGGGCATGGCGTACGAGCGGATCCTGCTCGCGCGCGCGCCGAGTGGGATCAAGCAGCAGCTGATCGACGCCGCCAACCGCATGCTGCCGGAGTTCGCGGCGCATGCGCTCTGGCGGCCGAAGGCGCGCGAGATGATCGGGCACCTGATGGAGGCGCGCGACCGCGAGCGCCTGCAGATGGAGCTGAACCACGGCGTCAGGCTGGCGGCGAGCCTCGGGCTCGACGTCTCCGACGTCGCGCTCCCGTTCTAGGTCGAGATCTTCGTCAACGAGATCGTCTCGTGCGTCGTGCAGCGGTCGGCGACCACGTCGCCGTTCAGCTTGTGCACGCGCGAGCACGTGCGCTTGGCGACGACGCGCGGCTGCTGCGGCACGACGCGGTAACTGTCGGTCACGAGCACGACGCAGGCACCGTTCCGTCGCGTCACCTCGAACTGCCGGGCATGGATCGTGTCCACGCCGAACGACGAGAGGGTGTAGTCGGCAGCCCGGCATCCGTTCTGGAACGACGACATCAGGCAGGAGGCGCCGGCGGTGCCGCCGCGCCGGAGCGACCCGGGGCCGACGGTGCGCGCCTGGCACTGCGTGACGGCCGCGACTGCGAGGAGCGCGAGCATGTCCTCCGTACGTTGCCGCGTCGGCAATTCGTCACACCCCCGTAACAGGGCCTGGCACCCGACGTGTCTGTGTGGGCCGAAATACCTGCTCACGACCAACAGGCTGGGGCCAGGCCCCGATACGTACGTGCTACCGAAGGCCGCCGCGCTCGAAGTGGGCGCGGAAGAAGTTCTCGGAGCCGGCGGTCGCCATGGCCGAGGAGGCCGAGATCTCCAACGCGAGGGCGGCCGCGGCGACGATTTGCGCGAAGCGGTAGACCTTGCCCGCGCCGGCGCAGCCCATGACGCCGAGCCACTCGCGCGCCGTCGGCAGCGTCGTCCCGCCGCCGATCGTCCCGACCTCGAGCCCGGGGAAGCGGATGGCGACGTGCAGGCCGCCGTCGACCGTGCGCTCCGTCCCGTGCGCCATCGAGCTCGTGCCGACCATGCCGAGGTCTTGCCCCGTCGCCGCGAACACCGCTGCGATCGCCGACGCCGGTGTGAACGCGACCGACTGCATCCCCGATGCGATCGCGCCCTGTGTCCCGGCCCACGCGAGCTCGGCGAGATCGGTGGCGGTCGTGCGCAGCACGCGCCTGATCGCCTCGTCCGTCAGCGTCGCCTCGGCGATGACCGTCTTGCCGTGCCCGGACTGGAAGTACTCGAACGACGGCTTCTTGTCGCCGCCCATGTTTGCCTCGAGGAGCGAGCGCTCGATCGGCACTGGGGATTGCGGGACGACATACGCCATGTTCAGCGCGTACGCGTTGCGCGTCATCATGTTCGCGCCGACCGCGTCGCCCGTGGTGAAGCGCCACAGGACGTGACACATCGGCCCGACGACGTGCGTCTTCACCTCGCGCAGCACCGCGTGCTTCGAGAGCTCGGCGATGTCGGACGAGCGCAGCCACTCGCGCACGTCGTCGACGTGCTCTTCAACCCAGCGCGCAAGCGCGAGCGCGTCACCGGCGTCGCCGCAAACGAAGCAGGACGCGCGCGTGATCCTGTCCGCGACGACATAGGTGCGGAAGCCGCCCGACTCCTCGACCGCGCGCGCGCCGCGCTGCAGCGAGGCGGTCAGGCTCCCCTCCGTGTGCGCGAGCGGAACGACGACGTCCTCCAGCTCGCGGCCGGTCTCGACCACATCCCCGTCCGAGGAGAGCTCGTACTGCCCGAGCGCGATCTTCAGCTGTGCGACAGAGACGGGGATCTCGGCGACGCCCGTCACCGACTCGGCGGCCTTCGCGTACGCGCCGAGGTCGACGTCGCCGTTCAGCCCCAGCTCCTGCCGGCGCGCCTCGATCGACGCGGGATCGTTCTTTCGCGGAAGTCGCATCCAGCGAACGCTATAACCTCGCCCCGTGGCAGCCACGCTCATCGACGGGAAGTCCCTCGCCGCCAAGGTGCGCGAGGAGGTCGCCGCTTCCATCGCCGAGCTCGACCACGTCGGCGTCGCCACCGTCCTCGTCGGCGACGACCCGGCGTCGCACATCTACATCAACCTCAAGCAGAAGGCCGCGGAAGCGGCCGGCATCGAGGCCTTCGACCACCGGATCCCGGCCGACACGAGCCAGGAGGACGTGCTCGCGCTCATCGCCGAGCTGAATGCGGACGACGCCGTCGACGGCCTCCTTGTGCAGCTGCCGCTGCCGGGCCACATCGACGAGGCCGTCGTCATCGAGGCGATCGACCAGGCGAAGGACATCGACGGGATCCACCCGATCAACGCGGGACGCCTCTACCTCGGTCGTCCGACGCTCGTGCCGGGCACGCCGCTCGGCGTCATGCGCATGCTCGAGGAGTACGAGATCCCCCTGAGCGGTGCGAACGCCGTCGTCATCGGCCGCTCGGCGATCGTCGGCAAGCCGATGGCGCGGCTCCTCCTCGCCGCGAACGCGACCGTGACGACCTGTCACTCGCGCACGCGCGACCTCGCGCACCACACGCTCGAGGCGGACGTCCTCGTCGCCGCCGTCGGCCGGCCCCACATGGTCAAGCCGGACATGGTGAAGCCCGGCTCGACGGTCATCGACGTCGGCCTCACGCGGACCGACGACGGCCTGTTCGGGGACGTCGACCCGGCCGCCGCGGACCGCGCGGGATACATCACCCCGGTCCCGGGCGGCGTCGGCCCGATGACCATCGCCATGGTGCTCCAGAACACCGTCACCGCGGCCCGCGCGCGACGGGCCCTGGGCCTTGCGAATCCCGCTCACTGAGCTAAACTCGGCCCCGCTTAGTCGGTCGGCGGCTTCGTCCGTCGGTGTAGTCATGTAGGAGGAACAGTTGGCTGAGGGCACCGTGAAGTGGTTCTCGAACGAGAAGGGCTACGGCTTCATCGAGCGCGAAGGCGGCGACGATGTTTTCGTCCACTTCTCGGCGATCGCTGCGGACGGCTACAAGTCGCTGACCGAGGGCCAGCGCGTGTCGTTCGAGGTTGTGCAGGGCCCCAAGGGCGCGCAGGCCGCGAACGTCCAGGCGATCTAGGAACCCGTCGGACTCAGATGTGCGAGGGCCCCGACAGGGGCCCTCGTCGTTTCTGGAAGGATCAAAGCCATGACCGAGATATCGCGCGATTTGCTCCTCCACGTCGCTCATCTGGCGCGGCTCGAGCTGCGCGAGGACGAGCTCGCGAGGCTCGAGGGGCAGCTGAACGACATCCTCGCCGCGGTCTCGAAGGTGGCGGAGCTCGACTTGCACGACGTCCCGCCGACGTCGCATCCGCTCGACGTCGTCAACGTCTGGGACGAGGACGAGCCGCGCCCCTGCCTCTCGGTCGAGGACGCGCTGCGGAATGCGCCCGACCGCGAGGGGGACTTCTTCCGGGTGCCGCCGGGCGGGACGCTGTGATCGACACCCTGCGGCTGTCGGCGGAAGGCGCCAAGGATCTCCTCGACCGGAGGGAAGTCTCGGGGGAGGAGCTCTTCGCCGCGTACCTCGAGGCGATCGGCGAGCGCGACCCGGAGCTG
>DASYFU010000397.1:0-1922 GCA_036498225.1 Gaiellaceae bacterium
CGAGCACGGGCACACGCTCGATCGAGTGCACCTCCGCGGCGAGCTCGGCGAGGACGGCGGCCTGATATCCCGAGCCGGTGCCGACGTCGAGGACGCGCTCGTCGCCGTGGAGGGCGAGCTCGCTGCAGATGCGCGCGACCATGTAGGGCTGCGAGATCGTCTGGCCGCCGCCGATCGGCAGCGCGGCGTCGTCGTAGGCGTGACTGCGCAGCGTCGGCGGCACGAACAGCTCTCGCGGTACGCGTCCCATAGCTTCGAGCACGCGTTCGTCGTCGATGCCGCGCGCGCGCAGCTGCCGCTCGACCATGCGGATGCGATCAGGATGCATGCGTCAGCAGCGCCGCCTGCATCGACGGCGGCGGCTCGACGCCGAAGTGCTCGAGGACGGAGGGCGTCACCTCCGTGATGCGCGACGGCGTACGGCCGACGCCGATCGTCAGCATCGGCACGAGCGAGTCGCCCGCGACGAGAGAGCCGTGGCTCCCGCCGCCCGCGTGGTGGCTGCCGCCGATGTCCGCGAGCTCCCAGCCCTCCGTCGGCGAGACGAGGAGCTCGCCGGCATTCGGATTTGCGAGCGCGGACCAAACCCGGTACAGCGCGTCCGGCTGGTCGAGGATCGCCGCGTCGCCGCTCGTCTCCCAGCCTTCCGCGGCGGGACGGAAGCGGAGCTCCTCGCCCTCGCGCCGTGCAACCGCCTCGCCGCCTTCGCGGCGCATCGTCACCTCGACGGACTGCTCGCCGTCGAGCGCAGCGGCGAGCTCGGCCGCGTCGCAGCGCGCGCCCGGAAGCAGGTACACCTGGCCGGCGCGGTTCGACGCCGTGACGACGATGTCGTCGACGAACGGCGTGAGCGGGAGCTCGAGGTGCGCCGACTCCTTCACGAGCGTCTGCCCGTGATCGGAGTGCAGGATCACCGCGTAACGCTCGAGGAACTCGTCAGGCCCGCCCGCTGCCTCGAGCAGTGCACCGATTGCCGCATCGGTGCGTGCGAGCGCGACGTCCTCGGCGCCGAGTGGCCCGTGCGCGTGGGACGCATAGTCGAAGTCGGTGAGGTAGTAGACGAGGAAGTCGAACCCGTCACGCGTGATCAGCCAGCGCCCGACTGCGGAGGCGTACGTGTCGATCGAGCCTCCCTGCCGGTTGCGGACCGCAAGCGGCGCACCCGTCGCGTCCGATTCGAAGAGGCTGTAGAAGAAGAACCGCTTCGGCCCGAACGCGGGCTTCGTCATCCAGGGCAGCGTCGACTGGTGTCGTGTGCGGCCGCGGTAGCACGTGATGTTCACCGCGGCCGCGACGTAGCCGGCATCCTCGAGGGCCTCGTACACCGTCGTCGCATCGCGCGAGAGATGCTGTTCGTTGATGTTGAAAATCGTGTCGGTCACCGACTGCGCAAGACCGGCCGCGCGGATCGCCGCGAACGACGAGCCGTACTCGACGATGCGCCGCTCGCCGCGATGCCACCACACGAGGTGCGGGATGTGATGCACACCGGGGCCTGCGCCGGTCGCGATCGACGAGAGGCACACGGGCGTCAGCGACGGGAAGACGGAGGTCGCCTGCGTGTACGACCCGTTCGCCGCGAGAAAGGCGAGCGACGGCGCACGGCCGCTCTCGACGGCCCGCTCGAAGCCGGCGGGGGTCAGCCCGTCCACGACGATCAGGACGAGCTTCTTGATGCTCAGTCCTTTGCGAGCGTTCGCAAGCCGGCGTAGCGCTCCGGCGCGCGCCGGCGCAGCCGCGCCGCCAAGACCGGCAGCGCAAGCGCCTCGAGATAGCCGAGCACCGGCACCCAGGCGAGGCCGGCGACGGCGAGGGCGCCGAGCGCGACCAGCGTCGCCGTGCCGCCGCGCGTGCCGCCGCGGCGAAGCGCGCCGCGCGCGATCTGCGCCGCGCCGAACGCGCCGGCGAGGCCGCCGAGGGCC
>DASYFU010000398.1:0-6423 GCA_036498225.1 Gaiellaceae bacterium
CGAGCCGATCGCCGCTGCAACGGCAAGCGCGGTCCTCATAGGGTTCGGAGTATGCCCCTCTGGGATGAGCTCGCCGGCCTCCAGGCGCGGATCGACGACTTCACGACGCAACGGCGCGAGCTCGCGCGCGACGACTGGACGCGAGTGACGACGACGGTCGTGCTCACGGGCGGCGACGAGAGTGGGGAGGGCGAAGACGTCACCTACGACGCTGCCGAGCACGACGACTTCCCGGACGACCTCATGCTCGCGGGCACGTGGACGCTCGACGACCTCTCTCGGAGGCTCGAGGACTTCGAGCTTCCCGACTTCCGGCGCTGGGCGTTCGAGAGCGCGGCGCTCGATCTCGCGCTCCGGCAGGCCGGACGCTCTCTCGACGAGGTCGTCGGCCGGCCGTATCGTCCCGTGCGCTTCGTCGCCTCGACGCGCACCGACGTCGGCCCGTGGCTCGAGAACGATCCGGCGCTCGAGCTCAAGCTCGACGCGACGAAGGACTGGGACGAGGCGCTGATGCGGCGGCTCGCGGCGCTCGACCGCGTACGCGTCGTCGACCTCAAGGCGTATTACCGCGGGACGAGCGTCGACCTCACGCCGGATCCGGCGTTCTACCGCACGATCGTGGCGGCGTTCCCGGAAGCGATCATCGAGGACGCGTGGCTCGAGGACGGATGCCTGGAAGCGCTGAGCGGCGCGGAAGCGCGGCTGAGCTTCGACGCGCCGGTGCATTCGCTCGCCGACCTCGACGGGCTCCCTGTCGACGTGCGCTGGCTGAACGTCAAGCCGTCGCGCTTCGGCACGCTCCGAAAGCTCCTCGAGTGCGTCGAGGCATGCGACGAGCGCGGCATCCAGATGTACGGGGGCGGCCAGTACGAGCTCGGCCATGGCCGTGAGCAGATCCAGCGGCTCGCGAGCCTCTTCTATGCCGACGGCCCGAACGACGTCGCGCCGTCGGAGTACAACGCCGACGGCCCGAATCCCGGCCTCCCGCGCAGTCCGTTACCGCCGCCCGACGGAGTCGGTTTCTGAGGTAGTTAGCGGAATGCGCTCTCGCCGGTCAGCGCCTGACCGACGACGAGCGTGTGCACTTCGTGCGTGCCCTCGTACGTGAGCACCGACTCGAGGTTGTTCATGTGCCGGATGACCGGGTACTCGAGCGTGATGCCGTTACCGCCGAGGATCGTGCGCGCCGTACGCGCAACCTCGAGTGCGCCGCGGACGTTGCCCATCTTCCCCATGCTGACGTGCTCGGGACGCAGCGTCCCTTCGTCCTTCTTGCGACCGAGATGCAGCGCGACGAGTGACGCGCGGTTGATCTCGAGCGCCATCTCCGCGAGCTTCTGCTGCGTGAGCTGGTACGCCGCGATGGGCTTCTCGAAGACGATCCGCTCCTTCGAGTAGTCGAGCGCCGACTCGAAGCACGCGCGTGCCGACCCGACCGAGCCCCAGACGATGCCGTACCTCGCCTCGCTCAGGCACGAGAGCGGCCCGCGGAGCGAGGTGACGTCGGGGAAGCGGCTCTCCTCAGGCACGCGGACGTCGCGGAGGATGAGCTCGGACGTCACGGATGCTCGCAGCGAGATCTTCTTGTGCATCTCTGGCGCTTCGAAGCCCGGCATGCCGCGTTCCACGAGGAAGCCGTTGATGTGGCCCTCGCTGGTCTTCGCCCAGACGACCGCGACGTCCGCGATCGACCCGTTCGTGATCCACATCTTCGTTCCGTTCAGGATCCAATCGGATCCGTCGCGGCGCGCGTGCGTGCGCATCGCGGCCGGGTCGGAGCCCGCGTCGGGCTCGGTCAGTCCGAAGCAGCCGATCGCGTCGCCCTCGTGCATCGGCGGAAGCCAGCGCTGCTTCTGCTCCTCGGTTCCCCAGCGCCAGATCGCATACATCGCGAGCGATCCCTGCACCGAGACGAGGCTGCGGATGCCTGCGTCGCCGGCCTCGAGCTCCATGCACGTGAGCCCGTACATGACGGAGCTCGCACCCGGCAGGCCGTAGCCCTCGAGGTGCATGCCGAAGAGGCCGAGCGCTGCAAGCTCCTTCACGAGCTCGCGCGGCAGCACGGCGCGCTCGAACCAGTCGCCGATGTCCGGAAGGATTCGGTCCCGAACGAACTTCCGCACCGTGTCGCGGATCGCGCGCTCTTCGTCGTCGAGCAGCGCGTCGATGGCGAGGAAGTCTCGCGGGTCGAGCGCCGTCGGCTTCGCCGTGGTCGCCACGCCGAAGATCCTAGTGGGCGGGCGAGAGGTGGACGAGCGCGAGGTCCAACCAGGGTGTGGCGTACCGCTCCCACAGGCTCTGGTCGTGCCCGCCCGGGTACGCCCGGAAGACGTGCGCGACGCCGTCCTCCGACAGCTCCCGGTTCAGCGTCTCGTTCTCGGCGTAGAAGCGCCAGTCGCTCCGGCCGACGTAGAACGCGATGAACGTCTTCGTCGACTGCAGCTTCGTGCGCACGGCCGGGAGCGTGCGGTGGACGTCGGCGCTCGCGTCGAGCTCGGCGGATCCGAGCTCGAGCGTGTGCGTCCCCGTCGGATCGGTGGGGTGGAAGTAGCCGCTCCAGGATTCGACGACGGAGAACTCATTGAGGTGATGCAGCGCAAGGTGCATCGCGCCGTACCCCCCGGCGGAGATTCCGATGAGCGCGCGGCCGGAACGCGAGCGGATCGTTCGGAACCGCGCGTCGACGATGCGCGGGAGCTCGGACGCGATCGCCGTCGCCCACTGATCGCCGGGTCCGCGGTCGAGATACTCAGGATCGGTCTCGCCCGTTCGCGCGCCTTGCGGGACGACGACGATCGCCGGCCGACTCGACGTATCCAGCGCGCGCTCGACGAACCCGAGCGAGGTGTACGCGTTCGGGGTCGACGGCAGGCCGTGCAGCACGTAGATGACCGGATACCGCATCGAGCCAGCGTCGTATCCGGGCGGAAGGTAGACCTCGAAGTGCAGCCGTCCTGCGATGGCAGCGGACTCGAAGCTCGTCTCGAGCCTGCGTTGTGCCCCCGATGCCGCAGTCGCGGCGAGGAGGGCCACCGCTGCTGCGCCTGCCAGAGCGAGGGAAGCGGTCTTCATCGTCGTTACACAATCACCGCGCAACGCGCGCTTAACACTCCCACGCTACACAAGAGACATGTGGCCCACCGGGGTGCGACTCCCGTGCCCGGCCGCGTACGCCGGCGTCGCCGCCGCTCTTGCGGCGTTTCTCGCCGTCGGCCTGCTCGGCGTGCGCGGGTACGTCGACAACTTTCTCCAGTACCGGGGCTTCGCGCCGCCGCAGGAGCCCGCCTTCGTCCGTGCGCCCGGCACGACGGAGCGCATCCTCGTCTCCAGCCCGGCGCTCGGCGGCCGACAGCAGGAGGCATACGTCTATCTGCCGTCGGGCTACGCGTCGCATCCGCATCGCCGGTATCCCGTTCTCTACCTCCTGCACGGGTTTCCCGGCAGACCGCTCGCATTCCTCGAGACAGTGCAGATGGGCATCGTCGACGACGCGCTGACGGTGAGCGGTTCCGCGCAGCCGCTCATCCTCGTCATGCCCTTCGGTTCGACGGGGACGTTCACGGACGAGGAATGGGTGAACGGCGTTCAGCCCGGCAACGGATGGGCGACGTTCGTCGCGCGCGATCTCGTCCGCGCCGTCGACGCTCGCTTCCGCACGATCGCCGATCGCCGCGGCCGCGCGATCGGCGGTCTGTCCGAGGGTGGATACGGCGCGATCAACATCGCGCTTCAGCATCCCCACGAGTTCTCCGTCGTCGAGTCGTGGTCCGGGTACGAACAGCCGGACAAGATTCAGTCGATCTTCGGATCGAGCCCGCGGACTCTCGCCGCGAACGACCCACGCGGACTGCTGCCCCACGTCGCTCGGTCGCTGCGGAAGCTCGGCACCTATTTCTGGTTCTACTCCGGCTCGACCGACCCTCTGGAACGACAAAACGCCGCATTCGCGCGTGAGCTGTCGCGAGCGCGGATCTCGCATCGCTATTTCGAGGTGTACGGCGGCCACAACTGGGCGCTGTGGCGCAACAACGCGCGCGCCGCCTACCTCATCGCGGCCGCGAGGCTGGCCCATGCGTAATGCGGCTCGCAGCGCGGTCGCCGTCGCGCTCTCGTTCGGCGTCGTGCTCGCGGCGACCGGATGGCTCTACGTCGCCCGCCCGCTCGTCGGAGGGCCCGGCCCGGTCGTCCGTGACGCGCTCGCGCTCGACGAGCTCTCACGGCACGGCAGCGTGCCGCTCTTCCTCTACCTACTCGTGTGGGGCGCTGCCGCGCTTCTTCTCGCAGCGCTCGCGCACTGGGCCGGCGCAGAGCGGCTCACAGCCGGAGTCCTCCTCGGCGTAGGCGTGGGCGCATGGCTCTATCTCGTGAACGGCATCTCCATCTTCGTCGTGCGGCAGATCCCGGCGCACGACGCCTTCCAGGCCGCGGCCGCGGAACAGGCGGTCGTCATTCCCGCCGTCCTGGCCGGCATCGCCGGCGCTCTTCTCGGCCGTGCGCGGACGACGGACGCGCCGCGATCGCGGGTCGTGCTCTCGTGGCTCGTCGCCGCCGTGGGCTTACTTGCCGCGGTCGACGGCACGTTCCCCGAGCATCGCCACTCGCTCGTCGCCGCGTTCGACGCCGCGCACGTGCACGGGCTCTCGAAGGCGCTCATCGTGCCGCTCGCCCTCGCCCTGATCGTGACGGCGCGAAGCCTCGCGCGCGGATCGCGACGCGGCTGGCAGCTCGCGGTCGCGCTGCTCGCGATGCTCCTTGTGCTGCATGTAGAGCGCGGCTTCGACGACGGAGCGATCGTCACCGGCGTCGCGGTCGTCGCCCTGCTCGCCCGGCGTACCGACTTCCGGCTTCCGGGCGATCCATCCGCGAGGCCGCGCGTCGCGCTGCGGGCGGCCGTACTCGGGGGAGTGGTTGTCGTCTACGGCCTCATCACGCTCTGGATCAACCGACTGATGGCGGATCAGCCGTACAGCGTCGGATTCGCGCTCCGCGTGACCGGGCGCGCGCTCGCAGGCCTGAGCTTCGGCGGCGCGCATCACCTGACCGGGCCGGTGGCCGAGTGGTTCCCACTGTCGGTGTTTCTGATCGGCGTCGGCGGGGCCGTTGTCGTGCTGCTCGAGTGGCTCGCGCCGTGGCGTTACCGCCTACTGCGTGTTGCGCACGAGCGCGACGTCGTGCACAGGCTCGTGACCGCATTCGGCGAGGACACGCTCGCGCCGTTCGCGCTCCGCTCCGACAAGTCGTACTTCTTCGCGCGCGACGAGTCGGCTGTCCTCGCGTACCGCGTGATCGGCGGCGTCGCGATCGTGTCCGGCGACCCGATCGGACGACCCGACGCCCGGGAGCACCTCGTTCGTTCGTTCCTCGACTTCGCGCACGAGCGCGGCTGGCGGGTTGCCGTGCTGGGTGCGTCCGAGCGCGACCTCTCCCTGTATCGCGCGCTCGGCCTGCGCGCGCTCTACCACGGCGACGAGGCCGTGGTCGAGACGACGGCGTTCTCCCTCGACGGCCGCGCGATCCGCAAGGTCCGCCAATCGGTGCATCGACTCGAGCGGGCCGGCTTCGACGCGCGCGTGCTCCGCGCCGCCGACATCGGTGCCGCGTTGCGCGACGAGCTCGAGGCCATCGCCCGGGAATGGCGCGGGACGGCCCCGGAACGTGGGTTCGTCATGGCCCTCGACGCGCTCTTCCGGCGGGACGACGACGATGCCGTGTTCGTCGTCGGCTTCGACGATCACGGGCGGGCGAGAGGCTTTCTCCATTTCGCCGTCTGCCGCCCCGGCTCCGCGCTCTCCCTCTCGTCGATGCCCCGGGCCCGCGACGTCCCGAACGGCTTCACGGAATGGCTCATCTGCGCCGCCATCGCGTGGGCGAAGGACGAAGGATTCGACCGGGTCTCGCTCAACTTCTCGCCGTTCGCAGCCCTGCTCTCCCCAGCAGGCGAGCTGAGCGCCGCGCAGCGTGTGCAGGCTGCGACGCTGCGACGGATGAAGCCGTGGTTCCAGCTCGACAGCCTGCTGCTCTTCAACCGGAAGTTCTTCCCGTCGTGGCAGCGCCGCTTCGTCGTGTACGAGCGGCGCAGAGACCTGCCGCGCGTCGGGATCGCGGCGCTGGCCGCCGAGGCGTATCTTCCGTTCCAGTGATCGCAGGCGGCCTCGCGCTCGCTGTCGCGTCGGCTGTCGCGATCGCGGGCGGCTATACGCTTCAGCATTCGTCCGCGTCGCGGCTCCCGCCGCTGACGCTGCGCCGGCCGTTGTACTCGCTCATGCTGCTCGTGCGAAGCGGCCCCTGGCTCGTCGGCTTCCTCGCCGGGATCGCCGGCTGGGTGCTGTACGTCGTCGCGCTTCGCCTCGCACCCTTGTCGCTCGTGCAGGCGGCCTCGGCCGGCGGCATCGGCGTTCTCGCAATCGGCACACACCCGAGCCG
>DASYFU010000399.1:0-2032 GCA_036498225.1 Gaiellaceae bacterium
CCGTGTGCGGCGATCCGTCGGGCCGGACGGTCGCGACGACAGCAGGATTCGGTTGGGCGAGAAACTCCGAGACGTCCTTGGGAACCGGAGTGCGCGGCATGCTAGGCCGCCTCGCGCTGCTTGTCCGCCCAGCGCTTGAGCCCTTGGTACGACTGCCAGAACGGCATCGCCTGATCCCAGGTGCCGACAGCGTCGCCTGCGTCGGCGAGCTCGGTGCGGCAGTACGCGACGAACTCGTCCTCGCTCGCGCCGCCGAGCACGAACTCGGCCCAGTCCAGCAGCTCGAGGCGCAACGCCGCGAGGTGCGGCGCGGGATTGTCGGCGACGCCGAAGTGCACGAGTGCCAGACGTTCCGGCGCGCGGCGCTCCATCTCGTCGATCGAGCGTTCCCATGCCTCGACGTCGAGGTCCGGCGGCGGCGTCGGCGGCATGACGTAGCGGCTCGGCTGGATGCGCACGCCCGCCGCGTCTCCGGCGTAGAGCGTGCCGTCGCCGTCGAGGTAGGAGATGTGATGGGACGCGTGCCCCGGTGTGGGGAAGCACTCGAGCCCGACGACGCGCGCGCCGGCGACGTGGACGTTCTGCTGTGGGACCGGCGCGAGCTCGCCCCAGAGCGCGTCGAACGTGTCGCCGTAGAGTCGCCGCGCGCTCCGCTCGAGACGCTCCGGATCGACGAGGTGCGGCGCGCCGATCTCGGACACGTGGATCTGCAGCGCGGGATGCTCGCGGACGAGCACGCCTGCGGCGCCCGCGTGGTCGAGGTGGATGTGGCTGAGCAGCAGATGGCGGACGTCGGTGAGCTGAAGGCCGCGGTCGGCGAGGCCTGCCGTCAGCGTGGCGATGGTCGACGCCGGGCCGCAGTCGAAGAGCGCGGGCCCGTCGTCGGTGTCGAGCAGATAGCAGGCGACGGAGCGTTCGACGTTCGCGTGCAGCAGGTCGATCGGGTCTGGGGCGGCCATCGGCAGGGCTACGAGGCGCGGCGGCGCGCGTCGGCGACGATCTCGGCGGCCTCGCTGCGGTTGCCCCAGCCGCGCGTCTCGGTCTTCTTCTCCGGCTCGAGGTCCTTGTATCGCTGGAAGAAGTGCTCGATCTCGTCGCGCAGCTCGGAGTGGACGTCGTGGATGTCGCGCGTGCGCTCCCAGAACGGATCGCCGAGCGGGACGCAGAGCACCTTCTCGTCCGGGCCCTTCTCGTCGGTCATGTGGAACACGCCGATCGGCCGCACCCGGATGCGGCAGCCGGGGAACGTCGGGTCGGAGACGAGGACGAGCGCGTCGAGTGGGTCGCCGTCCTCGGCCAGCGTTCCCTCCACGAAGCCGTAGTCGGCGGGATACGCCATCGCGGTGAACAGCCGCCGGTCGAGCACGATCCCGTGCAGCTCCGGGTCGTACTCGTACTTGTTGCGCGACCCCGACGGGATCTCGACGAAGACGACGGCGGCCTCGTCGTCGCTCACGCGCGCGCGACGGCGGCGGGGACGAGCGCGTCCTCGAGGTCGAGGAGGAGATCCTCGGCCGACTCGATGCCGACGGAGAGGCGGACAAGGTTGCGCGGCGACGCGAATGGCGCGTTCGCGGTCGAGGCGTGCGTCATGCGTGCGGGCACCTCGATCAGGCTCTCGACGCCGCCGAGCGACTCGGCGAGCTGGAAGAGCTTGGTCCGGCCGACGAGTGCCACGGCTTCTTCCTCCGACGCGGCGAGGAACGAGACCATGCCGCCGAAGTCGTGCATCTGTCGCGCCGCGATCTCGTGGCCGGGGTGCGTCGGCAGGCCGGGATACAACACGCGTTCGACGCTCGGATGGTGTGTGAGCCAACCGGCGATCGCGGCCGCATTCTCGCAGTGCTTGCGCATGCGGACGGCGAGCGTCTTGATGCCGCGCAGCACGAGCCAGCTGTCGAACGGGCCGGGCACCGCGCCGAGCGACTTCTGGAGGAAGTACAGGCGCTCCGCGATCGTCGGGTCGTTGGTCGCAGCGAATCCGCCGATCGTGTCCGAGTGTCCGCCGAGGTATTTCGTCGTCGAGTGGACG
>DASYFU010000400.1:0-3348 GCA_036498225.1 Gaiellaceae bacterium
ATTCAAGCCGCGCACCTCGCCGTACGCATTCCAGGGCCTCGGCGAAGAGGCGCTCGAGATCCTCCAGGAGGCGCGCGAGGAGACCGGGCTGCCGATCGTCACCGAGCTGATGGATCCGCGCCACGTCCAGCAGGTCGTGGAAGCGACGGACGTCATCCAGATCGGCGCGCGCAACATGGCGAACTTCTCGCTCCTGGCCGAGGTCGGCCGCGCGCGCAAGCCCGTGCTGCTGAAGCGCGGCCTCTCCGCGACCGTCGAGGACCTGCTGATGGCGGCCGAATACATCGTCAAGGAGGGGAACTCGGAGGTGATCCTGTGCGAGCGCGGGATCAAGACCTTCGAGACGTCGACGCGCTTCACGCTCGACATCGGCGCGATCCCCGTTCTGAAGATGGAGACGCACCTGCCCGTGATCGTCGATCCGTCGCATCCGGCCGGCCGTCGCGATCTCGTGCTCCCGCTCGCGCGTGCGGCCGTCGCCGCCGGCGCGGACGGGATCATCGTCGAGACGCATCCGCGTCCCGAGGAGGCCCTCTCCGACGGGCCGCAGCAGATTCCGACAGCCGACTTCGCCGACTTCGCGGCCGAGATCCGCGCGCTCGTGTCCCTCATGGGACGCACGATCGGGTAGCGGTGCGCATCGAGCCGGCAACCGCCGTCATCGGCCATGTCGCGGTGCCCGGCGACAAGTCGATCTCGCATCGCGCGGTGCTGCTCGGCGCGATCGCGGAAGGCGACACGCACGTGCGCGGCTTCGGACGCGCCGGAGACACGCAGGCGTCGATCGACGCGGTGCGCGCGCTCGGCATCGAGGTCGAAGACATCGCCGACGACGAGCTGATCGTGCACGGCGGCAAGCTGTCGTCGGGCGCGGTCGACTGTGCGAACGCAGGCACGCTCATGCGCCTGCTGATGGGGATGCTCTCCGGCCTCGACGGCAGGTACGTGCTCACCGGCGACGAGTCGCTGTCGTCGCGGCCGATGGAGCGCGTCGCCGATCCGCTGCGCCGCATGGGCGCGCGCATCGACACGAGCGAGGGACACGCGCCGGTGGAGATCGAGGGCGGACCGCTGCTCGCGATCGACTACGAGCTCCCGGTGGCGAGCGCGCAGGTCAAGTCGGCCATCCTCCTCGCCGGGCTCTCGGCCGAGGGCGCGACGACGGTGGTCGAGCCGGTGCCGACGCGCGACCACACGGAGCTGATGCTCGAAGCCGGCGGCGTTCCCGTGCAGCGGCGCGCGACGTCGGTCACCGTCCAGGCCGGGGTGCTCCGCCTCGGCGAGGTGGAGGTGCCCGGGGACTTCTCCTCGGCGGCGCCGCTCCTCGTTGCGGCCGCGCTCGTCCCCGGCAGCGATCTCACCGTCCACGACGTCGGGCTCAATCCGCGCCGTACCGGGCTGCTCGAGGTGCTGAAGCGCATGGGCGTCCGCGTGTCCATCTTCAACCGCCACAAGTTCGGACGCGAGCTCGTCGGCGACGTGCAGGTGCAACACGGCGAGCTGTCCGCGACCGAGATCGGCGCGGGCGAGGTACCGCTGCTCGTGGACGAGCTCCCGCTCGTCGCGCTGCTGGCCGCATCTGCGCACGGCGAGACCGTCGTCCGCGGCGCGAAGGAGCTGCGGGTGAAGGAGAGCGACCGCATCGAGGCAGTCACCGACCTCCTGCGCGCGACCGGCGCGCACGTGAAATCGCGCGAGGACGGCTGGGCCATCACCGGTGTCCCGACACGCCTGCGCGGAGGCAGTGTCGAAGCGCGCGGCGACCACCGCATCGCCATGCTCGGCGCCGTCGTTGGGCTCGCGTCGAGCAAAGGCGTGGAGATCGAGGGCGCCGAGACTGTCGCTATAAGCTTCCCCGGCTTCTATGACGTTCTGGACTCACTGGTGAAACGATGATCGTCGCGATCGACGGCCCTGCAGGCGCGGGAAAGAGCACGGTTGCGCGGGCGCTCGCCGAGCGGCTCGGCTTCCGCTACCTCGACACGGGCGCGATGTACCGCGCCGTGACGTGGCTCGCCATGCAGCGCGGCGTCGACCTCGGGGACGCGAAGGCGCTGGCCGAGCTCGCGCGCGCCGAGCCCGTGACGTTCGACGACGCCGAGCGCGTCTGGATCGCGGGCACCGACGTGACGTCGTCCATCCGCGGCGCGCGTATTGACCGGATGGTTCCCGTCGTCGCGCGGCATCCACCGGTGCGCGAGGTCATGCGCGAGCGGCAGCGCCAGCTCGGGCGCGACGGCAACGTCGTCATCGAGGGCCGCGACATCGGCACCGTCGTCGCGCCCGACGCAGCGGTGAAGATCTATCTGACGGCGGATCGCGACGAGCGCGCCCGCCGCCGCAGCGCCGAGCGGCCCGGCATCGGCGCCGACGCGCTCGCGACCGATCTCCGCGTTCGCGACGAGAAGGACGCCGAGCGCATGCAGCCGGCGGCCGACGCGCAGGAGATCGACACGACGAGCCTCGAGGTCGAGGACGTCGTCGAGCGCATCGAGGCGCTCGTCCGCGCGCGCACGGCAGCGTGAACAGCGTCGACTTCAACTGGAAGTGGGGGCGCGTCGCGATGGGTGGCCCGACCGCGCTCCTCACGCGGCTGCACGTGTATGGGCGTGAGCGCATGCCGCGCGAGGGCGGGATCGTCGTCGCGCTGAACCACTTCTCGTGGCTCGACATCCCCGCGTACGGATGGGCGACGCCGCGGCCGCTGTACTACCTGGCGAAGGCGGAGGCGCACGCCGTCCCGGTCGCGGGCGCGTACCTGCGGCTGTTCGGATCGTTCGCGGTGCGCCGCGGCGAGTCCGATCGCGAGGCGGTGCGGCGCATGCGCGAGATCGTGCGCGGCGGGGAGGCGCTCGGTGTGTTCGCGGAGGGGACGCGGCAGCGCGCCGGCGTGCCCGGGCCCGTCCAGCCGGGGGCCGCGATGGTGGCGCTGAACGAGGACGTGCCGGTGGTCTGCGGTGCCATCCACGGCTCGCAGTACTGGAAGGTCTCGAATCTCGCGCCGGTGTCGATCGTGTGGGGCGAGCCGATGCGGTTCGAGGGGATGCCGAGCGGCTCGAAGGGCTACCGCGAGGTTTCCGAGCAGATTCGCGCCGAGCTGTACCGATTGTGGTCGTGGCTCGTCGACCTGCACGCGGCCGGCCGGCCGCGCAACGTCACACTTCCCTAGTCGTGTCTGACACCGGCCTCCTCGGCACCGTCGCGATCGTCGGCTTCCCCAACGTGGGCAAGTCCACGCTGATCAACCGATTGACAGGCACGCGCGCCGCGGTCGTGCACGAGACCTCCGGCGTCACACGCGACCGCAAGGAGCTCGAGTGCGAATGGACGGGCCGCCGCTTCCTGCTC
>DASYFU010000401.1:0-4256 GCA_036498225.1 Gaiellaceae bacterium
GGCGAAGAGCGCACCGACGGCGCGCGCATTCGCCTCGTCGAGGCGTGCCGTCGGCTCGTCGGCGAGCAGGAGCGCGGGCCGCGCGGCGAGCGCGCGGGCGATCGCCACGCGCTGACGCTCTCCCATCGAGAGGCGCGCGACGCGCTGGCCCGCGAGCTCGCCGAGGCCGACGGAGACGAGCGCTGGCTCCGCTCCTTGACGGTCGAGGCCGCGCAGCTCGAGCGCGAGCTCGACCGTCTCGCGCGCCGTGAGGAACGGGACGAGGTCGGTCCCCTGCATGACGAGGCCGATGCTTCGGCGCCGGAGCAACGCGCGGCCGGTGTCGTCGAGCTCCGACAGCGGCGTCCCGAGCACGCGCACGTCGCCCGCCGTCGGCCGGTCGAGCCCGGCGAGCAGATGGAGCAGCGTCGACTTCCCCGAGCCGGACGGGCCGGTGATCGCCGACAGCCGCCCGGCGGCGAGCTCGAACGTGAGGTCGTGGAAGACGTCGGTCGCGCGCGCGCCGTGTCCGTGCACCTTCGTCAGTCCGATCGTCTCGGCGACGACCTCTCCGCCCCCGGTGTCCGGCGCGTCGATGATCTCCGGCGCAGGCGCGGCGGCCACGGTGTGCACGAAGACGCCACCGGGCGCCGGCTCGAGCCGTGCGCGTGTCGTGCGGCCGATGAGCTCCTCGGGAATGCGGATCCAGCCGCCCCGGTTGACGACCGCATCCGTGCCGTCGCTGCTGACGCGACCGTCGCGGATCTGGATGACGCGGTCGGCGACGGCAGCCGATTCTGGATCGTGGCTGACGACGAGCGTCGTCGCGCCGACCTCGCGCGAGAGCTCGCGGATGAGCGCGTAGATCTGAGCGGCGTTGGCAGCGTCGAGCTCGCCCGTCGGCTCGTCGGCGATGAAGAGGCGCGGCCGGTGTGACAGCGCCGCGCAGAGCGCCACCCGCTGCTGCTGTCCGCCGGAGAGCTCGCCCGGCCGCGCGTCTGCGCGATCGCCGAGACCGACGCGCTCGAGCAATGCGTCCGCGACGCGCGTGCTCTCGTCCGCGTTGGCGCCGAGCAGATCGAGACGGAGCGCGACGAGCTGGCGCGCGCACAGCTCGGGCGCGAGCGCGCGCGTGTAGTGCTGGTCGGCGTAGCCGAGCGTTCGCGAGCGGTAGTCGACGAGCCCGCGGCCGCGCAATGAGCGCAGGTCGTGCTCGAACACGCGCACCGTTCCCGCCGAGGGCCGGTCCAGCCCGGCGAGGATGCGCAGCAGCGTGCTCTTGCCGGAGCCGCTCGGCCCGAAGACGACGACGAGCTCGCCCTCCTCGATCTCGAGCGAGAGCCCCTGCAGCGCCGCAGCCGCGCCTTCCGCTGATGGATAGATGCGGAAGAGGTCGGTGGCCGCGACCGCGGTCATCGGAGCCTCCTCACCGCGGCGCCGGCGGCGGCGGTCGATCCCGCCGCGAGGCAGGCGAGCGCGATCGCGACGAGCGGCCAGTCGAAGGCGAGCGCGAGCGGAGGCAGCGGCGTGCCCGCGCCGGCGGTGACCGCGACGACGGCGACGACGAGCGCGCTGACGACGGCGCCGGCCGCGACGCCGCCCGCGATGCCGACGGCGGCGACGGTCTGCGCGCGCAGCAGGAGGTGGCGGCGCAGCTCCGCCGGCGTCACCCCCTGGGCCGAGAGGTCGAACAGGTCGCCGCTCTCGTCCCGCCGGTCGCCGACGACGCCGAGGAGGATGCCGACGGCCGCGAGGACGAGCCCGACGATCGAGGCGACGAGCAGGAGCGCGAGCGAACCGCGCGCGAGCGGATCGCCGCGGAGGGATGCCTCTGTCGCGCGCTGCGACTCGATCGCGAGCGACGGGAACCGCGGCGGTGTCGACGCGTCGAGCCAGATCTCGCTCGCCGTCGCCGTGCCTGGCTCGATCGTGTTCGCGGTCGTCAGCCACGTCGGCAGGTCGGCGACGACGAGGTCGCCGTCGATCGACGGGAAGTGGTTCGCGACCCCGACGACCTGTCCCTCGATCGTCTCGTCCTCGACGTGGAGCGGCAGGAGCGAGCCGACGCGCGCGAGATCGGGCGACACGATGACCGGCACCGGCGATCCTTCGAGCGGCTCCGCCGGCCGGACGATCGAGTCGGCGGCGCGGTTGACGACGTAGTGCAACGTCGTGCCGCGCACGTGCACGCCGTTCGATCCCATCCAGCCTGCGAAGCGCCGGTCGAGGCGGAGCGTCCCCACGGATGTGTCGTTCACCGAGAGCGACGTCCCGCTTTCGCGGTGCCCGGCGACGAACGCCGCCGTCTGCGGGAACGACAATCGCATCGCGATCACACGCCCGCCGCGGGCCTCGGGCGGCAGGTTCACGGTCACGATGTGCGTCCCGCGACCGTGCTCGCCGAGCGTCAGGAGCGTGAAGTCGCCGCGCGGGTCGAGAACGTTGAGCTGGATGCCGACCAGGTCGCCCTTGATCGTCAGCGGGATCGTCAGCCGTGTCGCGTGTCGCGGAAGGTCGAACCCGCGCAGCTGCGGCGTGACGGGCGGCGCGAGCAGGCGCGCGAGCGTGCTCGGCGACTGCGCCGAGAAGTCGGAGCGCCAGCCGTCGACGTGCGCGATCGCCTTCGCCGGGAGCGCGAGCAGCGTGAAGTCGATGCCGCGGTTCGCGGTGACGTAGCCGTCGTCGCGCAGGACCGGCGTGCCGACGTGCGGTGCCGCCTGCTCCACCGTGACGAGCTTGCTCAAATCCTCCTGCAGGACGTACGGCGCCGGCACCGCGTACCGCGCCTGCTCGACCTCGCCGCGCTCGAGCGTCGCGCGGTACGAGAATGCGAAGAGCGCGACCCCGACGCTGAGGACGAAGAACACGACGGAGAGCAGCACGCGTCCGGGCGAGCGCGCGAGCGAGAGCAGCGCGAGCCGAACGGACGCGGGCCCGCGCCGGCCGATCCACTCGAGCGCGCGCAGGAGCGGCGACAGCAGCCGCGCAGCGACGACGGCGAGCACGAACAGCACGAGCCCCGGAAGGAGGAGCAGCATGATCCCGGTCCCGCCGCCGGACGCGAGCGTGGTCGTGTTCGTCTTCCCGCGCGCGAGCGCGAGGAGGACGGCGGCGAGCGCGCCGAGCGCGGCGACGTCGGCGGCCGTCACGGTCAGGCCGCCGAAGGCGACCGTCTCCAGACGCAGCGCGGCGAGCATGACGAGCGCGGTGAGCGCGGCGAGCGCGGCCGCGATACCGAAGGCACGCAGCGTGAAGACCGAATGGTCGACCGCGAGCCAGCCGGGAGCGCCGAGATGCCGCGCGAGCAGCGCACCTGCGCCGCTGCCGGCGATCCATCCGGCAACGCTCGCGACGATCGTGATGGCGGCGACCTCGCCTGCTGCGACGAGCAGGATCTGGCCGCGCCGCGCGCCGAACCACGTCAGCCGGCGCCGCGTCGCCTCGTAGTCGCGGCGGAGACGCGTCGACGCGAGCACGGCGAACCCGAGCAGCAGGACGGCGGCGTCGCCGCCGAGGACGAGCAGGCGCTCGCCTGCCACGCGGCTCGTCGCGCGCACGCTCGCGATCGTGTCGAGCGGCGCCTGCACCGAGAAGATGTCGCTCTTCTCCTCCAGCTGCGACTGCGCGCGGTCGATGGCCGTGCCGAGGCCGGCGAGATCCCAGTCGTGGATCGATCCCGGCGCGACCGGGACGACCCAGCCGTACGTGCGCGCGATGATGGGAGCGTCCGGGAGCGGCGTGCGCGTGAACGCGGAGACGCCGTCGGCGAGCAGGATGGGCGGACGGTTCGATCCTGCGGCGGCGAAGTACGCCGACAGCGGCGAGCCCGCGCGGAACGTCGCGCTGCCGACGACGTGCAGGAACGGCAGCTTCGGCGCAGCGGGTCTGCCGCCGATCTGCACGAGCTCGCAGTCGTGCGGCGTGCATGCGTGCGGGAACCGTCCGCTGCGCAGGACGAGCCAGCGCGAGACGCCGTCCACCGCGCCGAGGTTGACGAACGCGCCGCCCCACGTCGCCTGGCGGAAGACCTCGACGGCGAACGCGGGATGGTGCAGCACCGGCTCGAGCGCGCTGCGCGCGAGGTGGTCCAGCTGCCGGTACGAGAGGTTCGACTGCGCGGGCACTCCGCTCCATACCGCCTGCACCGCGCGATCGGAGGGCTGGAGGGCGGCGAGCGCGCGCTGGACGGAACGGTCCTGGACGGCGACCGAGCTGACGGCCGTCATGGCGAGGACGCCGGCGCCGACCGCTATGCCGAGCGCTGCGAGGACGTTCTG
>DASYFU010000402.1:0-3323 GCA_036498225.1 Gaiellaceae bacterium
CATCGCGATCCTCCAGTCGACCAATCAAGGCGTTCCGAACGCCGGCTCGGTCTATCGGGGATCGGACGGCGGCTTCTACGTCTCGATGGGCGGCTCGAACACGGGCGTCCCCGGGCCGTGGCAGGTCCAGTGGAACGTGCCGTTCGTGATCGTGCTGATGTAGCGTCGCCCGATGAGCGATGCGCAGGCCGCCGCGACGCTGCTCGGCAGCCATGACGTCGCCGTGGTCCTCGGGTCCGGCTGGATCGATGCGATCTCCGGCTTCGAACAGGTCGCCGAGGACGTGCCACTCGCGCAGCTTCCGGGGTTCGCACAGCCGACGGTCGCAGGGCACGGAGCGAGCGCGCGCTCGCTCCAAGCCGGCGACGTCCGCGTGCTCGCCTTCACGGGCCGCCACCACTACTACGAGTCACGCGACGTCGAGCTCGTCGCGCACGCCGTCCGTACCGCGGCGGCAGCGGGATGCCGCGTCGTCCTGCTCACGAGCGCGAGCGGCGGCATCCGCGACGACCTGGCGCCGGGCGACCTCGTCCTTCTCTCCGACCACATCAACCTGACCGGCGCGTCGCCGCTCGCCGGGGGGAACTTCGTCGACCTGACCGATCTCTATTCGGCTCGTCTGCGAGCGCTCGCGCGCGAGGTCGAGCCGAGCCTGCGCGAGGGGGTATACGCCGGGTACTGGGGACCGAACTACGAGACGCCGGCCGAGATCCGCGCGTACAAGACGATGGGAGCAGACATCGTCGGTATGTCCACCGTCCTCGAGGCGATCGCCGCCCACGCGGAAGGGATGGAGATCATCGCGCTCTCGCTCGTGACGAACCGCGCCGCCGGGCTCGGCGGGCGACTCGACCACGGCGAGGTGCTCGAAATGGCCGGCGCGTCGGTCGAGCGCATGCGCGCGCTCCTCGAGAAGCTCTTACCGCGGCTCTAGGTGCGGAACGGTCTCGGCGGTAGGAGGCCGAGGCGCTGCGCGACTGCCACCGCCTCGACGCGCGTGTGCGCGTCGAGCTCGTGCAGAAGCCCGCGCAGGTGGTTGCGCACGGTCTCGACCGAGAGGGAAAGCTCCGCGGCGATATCGGCCGTCGACGTGCCGGCAGCGACGAGCTCGAGGATCTCGCGCTGCCGGCGCGTCAGCTTCGTCTCCCCGCCGAGCTTCCGCGGATCGGCCGGCTGCCGAACGTCATAGGCGAGGATGAGGACGCCGACGACCACATCTCCCTCGAGCAAGGGCAGATGTTGTGCACGCACGCCGCGAACGTCGCCGTTGCCGTCGACGAACACCGTTTCGAAATCGGTCGGCTCGCCACTCTCGACCGCGCGACGGAACTGCGCGGTCACGGCCGCGCGCGCCTGCGGCGGCACCGGCTCGGTGAACGACCGGCCGCGCAGCTTCGCGCTCGAGAATCCCGAAGCCCGCTCGCCCGCCGCGTTCAGGTGCAGGAAACGTCCCTCGACGTCGTGCAAGCTCGCCGGGATGGTGAGACGGTCGATGAGGGAGACGTCGAGGTCGGTCACGGCCCTGCCTTGTGGATGATCGCGTTGAGCGTTTTCGGCCCGAAGACTCCATCTGCGGTGAGCCCCTCGGCGTGCTGGAACGCCGCGACGGCGGTCTTCGTCGCAGGACCGTACTGCCCGTCGATCGTACCGACCGGATAGCCGAGCGCCTTCAGCGCGCGCTGCAGCGCGCGCACCTGCGCTCCGGTGTCGCCGGGCTTCAGCGTCGTCGTCGGCAGCGTGCGCACGTTCGACGACGGCTTCGACGCCGTCGTCGTCGGCGAGTTGACCGAGACGCTCGTGATCGGCGGCGTCGCCGGGCCCTTGCTGCCGCTGAACACGCCGGCCGCCGCGAGGCCCGCGACGAGGATGACGACGAGCGCGCCGCCGACGATGGCGATGCGCAGCCACGGCAGCTCCGGGCCCGGACGCCGGATCGTGTCCCGCTGCACGAGCCAATCGTCCTCCGCGCTGGGCGGGTCGCTCTCGAGCACGCCCTGCGGCTCGACGTCGGCGAACCAGTCGTCGCGATCGCCTTCGCCGTACCGACTTTTGGCCATTGCCGACGAAACGCTAGCGCTTCACGCAAGCGAGGAGTGCCGCCCCTGCCATACGCGGGCAGCGCCCGCTCCGAACGTAGATCGAGGATTGGTCTCCTTCGAGGCCGACCGCGACCGCCGGGCTCACGCCCGTGAGCGATCGGATGTTGACGTTCTCCGGTTTGGAACCACAGCCACGCGTGATGGCTACGCCGATCGAGATGGCCTGAACGACGGTGGCGCCCCCGAGCCGGCGAACCGTGTACGGATGTCCGAGGTATTGGAGGTTCGTGGAGCACGAGCCATTCGATCCGCCCCCGCTGAGGACGACCGGCGTCACCAGGACGCCGGCGATGACGAGGGCTGTCGTCCCTCCGATCAGGATTCGGAGCCGCCGGTTCACATCGCCATCATCGCCGTCGTACGCTTCGCAGATGGCCTCATGCGCCGCCTGCGGCCAGGAGAGCCCGGATGGTGCCCGGTTCTGCTTCGCCTGCGGCGCGCCGCTCGTCCTGGCTGACGAGGGCATGGACGAGGAGCGCCGCGTCGTCAGCGTCGTCTTCGTCGACCTCGTCGGGTTCACCGGGCGGGCCGAGAAGCTCGACCCGGAAGACGTCCGCGCGATGCTCGCGCCGTACCACAACGCCGTTCGCGAGGAGCTCGAGTCCTTCGGCGGCGTCGTCGAGAAGTTCATCGGCGATGCGGTGATGGCCGTGTTCGGCGCGCCGACGGCGTTCGGTGACGACGCCGAGCGCGCGGTGCGCGCTGCGCTCGCGGTGCGAGACCGCGTCGAAGGCGTCCGCATCGCGGTGAACACCGGCGAGGCGCTCGTCACACTCGGCGCCCGTCCGTCGCACGGCGAGGCGATGGTCGCGGGCGATGTCGTCAACACAGCGTCGCGGCTGCAAGAGGCTGCGCCGGTCGACGGCGTCGCTGTCGGTGAGGTCACGCACCGCGCGACGCAGGGCGTCATCGAGTACGCGCCTCTCGAGCCGGTGGCGGCACGGGGAAAGGTCGCGCCCGTCAGCGCGTGGCTCGCCGTGCGCGTCATCGCGGCCGACGATCGCGATCTCTCGAGCACGTTCGTCGGACGCGAGCGCGAGCTGGCCATCCTGCGCGAGGTCTGGGATCGCGTGACCGAGCAGCGCACGCCGCACCTCGTCACGGTGTTCGGCGACGCGGGCCTTGGCAAGTCGCGGCTCGCCGCCGAGTTCATGGGAGTCGTCGAGGAGCTCGGCGGCTTCACGGTGCGGGGTCGAACGCTTCCGTACCGCGAGAGCAGCGCGT
>DASYFU010000403.1:0-10251 GCA_036498225.1 Gaiellaceae bacterium
CGCCCGCGCGCGCGAGCGCCACAGGAAGAAGCAGAGCAGCGGAACGCCGATCGCGCCCGCGACGTCGAGTCGCGGCAGCACCGTCAAGCCGGCGAGGCCCCAGCCGACGGAGCCGACCGCCGCTGCGGCGACGAGCCGGCGTGCAGGGACGACGCGCGTAAGCGCGAGCCCGCTGAGATAGACGACGCCGTGCGCCGGCGGGATGAAGAGCGGCAGGTTGTGCAGCCGGTAGTGGTAGACGCCCCACACGAGCGAGCCCGTCACCTCGCCGATCGTCGCGAACACGACGACGCCGAGAGCCTGCGCGCGCGCGAGCGGCGCCAGCGGACGCAAGGCAAAGAGCAAAACGATCCACGTGAGGGCGCCGAGCGCGAGCTGGCCGGGATAGCCGACCTGTGTGTCGGCCGCGAGGAGCGCCGCGAGATACGCGGGGCCGGCCGCCGCGTAGAAGCGTGGCGTCACGGGCGGTACTGGAGCTCGTGCCAGCTCGGCGTCGGCAGCAGCTCGAGCAGGGCGCGCCCGCCGTTCGGGTCGCGGTACGAGAACTCGGCCGCGTCGTCGTCCCAGCCGACCTCGAGCTTGCCCTCCTTCACGTGGTGGTCGAGCCATGCGCCGCGGAAGACGAGCTTCTTCAACCAGTAGACGAGCGACTCGCCGCCGACGAGGGAGACCTCGTCCCAGCGACGAACGAGATAGCGGCCGAGCGGGCTGCGCGCTTCCTCGATGGCGCCGAGCTCGACCAGCTCGACCAGATCGGCCGTCTCGTCCTCGTCCAGCTCGTTGCCCTGCAGCAGGCCGAGCTTGACGGCGGCCGCGGTCACGCGCTGCTCGAAGTCCTCCGCGTTGAAGCTGAAGCTGTAGCCGAGGAACTCGACCAGATAGTCGTCACCGGAGCTGTAGTTCGCCTCCGCCTCCACCGGCTCAAGCGTACCCTTGGCCACGTGCGTCTCTCCGACATTGCGATCCTCGCGCCCGTCATCGTCGTCGCGGTCGGGTGCGTCGTCGGGCTGCTCCTCCTGTGGGGGAAGGTCGCGGCGCAGCAGCTGCGCGAGACCCGGCGTCCTCGCCTCGTGCTCGCGCTCTGGGTGCTCGGGCTCGGCCTGCTCGTGCTACTGAGCTATCTCGGCGTAAAGCTCCCGAAGGGCGAATAGCAACCGGTCGACGTCGGCGCGATCGTTGTAGGGCGCGATCGAGATCCGCAACAACATGCCGTCGTGCGAGACCGGGATCTCGATCCGATACTCGTCGAAGAGCCGCTGCGTGATCGTGGTGTCAGCCACGGGAAGGCGCACGCTCGCCATCTGCAGCACCATCTCCTCGGGCGCGATCGGCTCGGTGCCGAACAGCGCGCACAGGTCGCGGCGCGCCTCGCGCGCGAGCGCAACGCAGCGTTCGCGAACGTCGTGCGCGCGGACGAACTCGATCGCTGCGGGCACGGTCAGATACGCGGAGGAGTCGCGCGTGCCCTGCCGCTCCGTACGCGAGATGAACGTGGCCGGCTCCTCGTAGCCCCAGCTCGTGATCGCGCCGTCGACGCGCTCCTGCCACTCGGGCGTCACGTACAGGAACCCGGCGCCCTTGGGCGCGCACAGCCACTTGTGGCAGTTGCCCGCGTAGAAGTCGGCGCCGAGCGCGTCGAGGTCGAGGTCGACCTGTGCGACCGCATGCGCACCGTCCACGATCGCGACGAGCCCGCGTGCGCGCGCCTCGCGCACGATCTCCTCGACCGGGAGCAGCAGCGCAGTCTCCGATGTGATGTGCGAGACGAAGACCGCGCGCGTCCGCTCGGTCACGTGCTCGAACAGCTCGTCGAGCGGCGCCTGGACGAAGGTGCACAGCCGCTGCCACGTGAGGACGCACGCGCCGTACTCGAGGTTCGTCGACAGCACCTCGTCTCCGGGCTGCAGGTCGAGCGCCCGCGCCGCCATGTTCACGCCCGTGGTCGCGTTCGGGACGAAGGTGAGGTCGTCTGCTCCGGCGCCGACGAACGCGCCGAGCGCCGCGCGCGCCTCCGCCAGGGCCGGCTGGAGCTTGCGGGCGATGAAGTCGACAGGCTCCAGCTCCAGCTCCCGCTGCCAGGCCTGGTAGCGCTCGAAGACGGCCCGTGGGGTCGCCCCGAAGGAGCCGTGGTTGAGGAACGTGACCTCGGGGTCGAGAAGGAAGAGCTCTTTCACTGTCCGTCCGACGTCGACCGTACCGTGATCCACCGATGCACGAGGGCACATGGACACTGAGTCCGTGCCCGCACGAGGTGCAGGCCGAGCTCGCCTCCTCGCTCGGGGTGAGCGAGCTCACGGCAGGCGTTCTCGTCCGGCGCGGCTATTCCGACCCCGCTTCGGCGGCGGCCTTCCTCGCCGGCGAGCTGCCGCCGCACGACCCGTTCCTGCTCGGCGACATGCGCGTCGCGTGCGAGCGCATCCGCGCGGCGATCGCCGACGGCAAGCGCATCTGCGTGCACGGCGACTACGACGTCGACGGCATCTCGGCCACGGCGCTCGCCGTCCATCTTCTCCGCGAGCTCGGCGCCGACGTCGACTGGCATCTGCCGAGCCGCTTCGACGAGGGCTACGGCGTCCGCTCCGAGACGCTCGCGCGGCTCGCTGACGACGGCTGTGGGCTCGTCCTCACCGTCGACTGCGGCATCACCGCGGTCGAGGAAGTGGCGGAGGCGAAAGCCCGCGGGCTCGAGGTGATCGTCACCGATCACCATCGTCCCGCCGACACGCTCCCCGACTGCCCGGTCGTGGCGACGCGGCCGTCCGAGTACCCGTTCCCGGAGCTGTGCGGCACAGGCGTCGTCTACAAGCTCGGTCAGGCGCTGTTCGGCGTCGACTCCGACATCCCGAAGCGGCACCTCGATCTCGTCGCCATGGCGACGATCGCCGACGTCGTGCCGCTGCTCGACGAGAACCGCACGCTTGCGATCGCCGGCCTGCGCGCGCTTGCACGCACGCAGAAGCCGGGGCTGCAGGCGCTCATGCGCGCCGCCGGCGTCGATCCCGCCGCCATCGATGCGGGTGCGGTCGGCTTCCGGCTCGGGCCGCGGATCAACGCCGCGGGCCGGCTCGGCCATCCGCGCGCGGCGCTCGAGCTCCTGCTCACGAACGACCCGGAGGAGGCGCGCGCGCTCGCACGGCAGCTCGAGGAGCTGAACCAGGAGCGGCAGGCCGTCGAGGGACGCATCCTGCGCGAGGCGATCGCAGCGGTGGAGGCGTGGCCGGAGTCCGACCTGCGCCGGCGCGCATATGTCGTCGCCGGCGAGGACTGGCACGAAGGCGTCATCGGGATCGTCGCGTCGCGGCTCGTCGAGCGCTTCAACCGGCCCGTCGTGCTCATAGCCGGCGGCGAGGGCGACTGGAAGGGGTCGGGACGGTCGATACCGTCCTTCGACCTCCACGCGGGGCTCGGGGCGTGCTCCGACCTGCTCGGACGGTGGGGTGGCCACCGCGCCGCAGCCGGTCTTTCGATCGCGCCGGAGAACATCTCCGCGTTCGCCGAACGGTTCGCCGAACATGCGGCCGGGCTGCTCGTCGAGGACGACCTGCGGCCCCTCACGCGCATCGACGCGATCGTTCCGCGCGGAACGCGCCTGTCGCTCGACCTGTGCACGGAGCTCGCGCGGCTCGCGCCGTTCGGCCTCGGCAATCCCGAAGTCACGCTGCTCGCGCCGGGCTGTGAGCTCGGGGAGCTTGCGACCGTCGGCGAGGGCAAGCACCTGCGCTTCCGCGTGCGCCGCGACGGCTCCGACGCCGGCAGCGCGATCGCGTTCGGCAGCGGCTCCCGTCTCGACGTCTACCGGCAGGCGCATCGCTGGGATGTCGCATTCCGTCTCGCCGAGAACCGCTGGAACGGCACGGTCGCCCCGCAACTCGTCGTGCGGCGGATCTTCACCGCCGACGAGCGCTTCGACGAGCTGCGCGACTGGCTCGTCGCCGAGTACCGCAAGCCTGTCGACGCGCGCGACGCGGAAGCGGAAGCGATCTTCGTCGAACTGGGGCTGGACCTCGGGAAGCGGCATCTGCTCGAGTCGGAGCGCTTCCGCGCGCTGCTCGAGCCGCGTGTGCTGGCGAGGGCTGCTTAGGGCTTCAGCGCGGCGACGATCGCCCAGCCGAGCAGACGGCGTTCCACCTTCAGGTACGAGTCGCGGTTCTTCTCGTGCCGCTCGCGAATGCCCGGCGCTTCCGGGTCGTCGGGATTCTCGGCGAGCCACTCCTCGAGCGCGCGCCAATGCAGCGTCTCGTACCGGTCCCAGTCGTCATCCGATGCCGCGATCAAGCCGATCGGCGCCAGGCCGGCGGCCTCGAACTTCGCGACCGTCTCGGGGAGCGTCACCCAGCCCTCGTCCTCGAGGCTCGGCGGGAGCGGCCACTCGCGCCAGTACGGCTCGCCGACGGCGACGAATCCGCCGCTGCGCACGGCCGGCGTGAGCGCTTCGAGCGTTCCCTCCAGGTCGTGGTAGACGAACGAGGCGCCGAGGCAGAGGGCCGCGTCCCACGCTTCGTCCTCGAGTGGGTACGCGCTCGCGTCTCCTTCGACGATCTCGATGCGGTCGCCGAGACCCGCCTTGGCGATGCGCGCGCGGCCCGCGGCGACGAAATCCTCCGAGCGCTCGACGCCGAGGATGCTGCATCCGAACTCCGCGGCGAGCACGAGCGCGGGCCCGGCCTTGCCGCACGCGACGTCGAGGACGCGCGACTCGGGGCCGAGGCGCAACAGCGAGCCGAGCTGCCGGATCTTCTCCGGGCTCGTCGGGTCCTGGATCTCGTGGTCGCGCTCGGCGATGGCGTAGTACCACGGCACGCGACAAGCCTACGTGCGTCGGCTCAGCGTGCGAGCGCAGCAAGGGCGGCCGCGAGCTTCTCGGCCTTCCTTACGTCTTTGCGTCGTGCGCGAGACATGGGGCGCGTCACTTCGACGGTCCAACGGCCGTTCCTGCCGCGGAGATACCCGGGAGTACACTGAATCAGTGGCGACGACGGAGACAGGAGAGCGGCATTTCGAGCTCCTCGAGGGGCTCCTCGCCGAGCTGGACGGATACGCGGGCGAGCTCGACCGCGAGCTGATCGTTCGCGCGTTCACGTTCGCCGCGAAGGCGCACGAAGGGCAGCAGCGACGCTCCGGGGAGCCGTTCATCATGCACCCGGTCGGCGTGGCGACCATCTGCGCCGGGCTCCGTCTCGACGAGCAGACCATCGCCGCAGCGCTCCTGCACGACGTAGTCGAGGACACCGGCGCCGATCTCGCGACCGTGCGCGCGGAGTTCGGCGACGAGATCGCTGCGCTCGTCGACGGCGTCACGAAGCTGACCCGCGTGCAGTTCCAGAGCCGCGAGCAGGCGGAGGCGGAGAACTACCGCAAGATGGTCGTGGCGATGGCTGAGGACGTGCGCGTCATCCTCGTGAAGCTTGCCGACCGCTTGCACAACCTGCGCACGATCGAGTACCTCGGCCGCCAGAAGCAGGTGCAGAAGTCGAAGGAGGCGCTCGAGGTGTACGCGCCGCTCGCGCATCGCCTCGGCATCCACGCGCTCAAGTGGGAGCTCGAGGATCTCGCGTTCCAGACGCTGCACCCTCGTAAGTACGAGGAGATCAAGACGATGGTCGCGGAGCGGCGCGCCGATCGCGAGGGGCATGTCGCAGAAGCCGCCGACGTGCTGCAGCGCGAGCTGCAGAAGGTCGACATCCCGGTCGACATCTCCGGGCGCGCGAAGCACTTCTATTCCATCTACGACAAGATGGCGAAGCGCGGACGCGAGTTCAACGAGATCTACGACCTCACCGCGATGCGCGTCACCGTCGAGCGCAATGGGGACGAGGGGACGCGCGACTGCTACGGCGCGCTCGGTCTCATCCACTCGCTCTGGAAGCCGATGCCGGGGCGCTTCAAGGACTACGTGGCGATGCCGAAGTTCAACGGCTATCGCTCGCTGCACACGACGGTGATCGGGCCGGAAGGACGTCCGCTCGAGATCCAGGTGCGCACGCGCGAGATGCACGAGACGGCCGAGTTCGGCATCGCGGCTCACTGGGCGTACAAGCGCAAGGGCAAGAGCTCGGCGGACAAGGAGTGGTTCGCCTGGGTCGAGCAGCTCATGGACATCCACGAGGACGAGACGGACTCGCGCGAGTTCGTGAAGTCGTTCCGCACCGACCTCTTCGACGAGGAGGTGTTCGTCTTCACTCCGAAGGGCGAGGTGAAGACGCTGCCTGCCGGCGCGACGCCGATCGACTTCGCCTACGCGGTGCACACAGACGTCGGCCACCGCACCGTGGGCGCGAAGGTGAACGGGCGGATCGTTCCGCTCCACTACAAGCTCGTCAGCGGCGACCGTGTCGAGGTGCTCACCTCGAAGAGCGGGCGCGGCCCGTCACGCGACTGGCTCTCGCTCGTCGAGTCGTCGCGCGCTCGGAACAAGATTCGGCAGTTCTTCTCGCGCGAGCAGAAGGAAGACCTCGAGGCGAAGGGCCGCGAGACGCTCGAGCACGCGCTCAAGGCGCAGAACCTTCCGTACCGCAAGCTCGCGGGCTCGGCGGTGCTCGCCGGCGTCATCCGCGAGACCGGCTTCAAGAAGGCCGAGGACTTCTATCTCGCGCTCGGCTCGGGGAAGCTCACCGCGGGCAGCATCGTCAACAAGGTTCTCCAGCGGCTGAAGACGGAGGAGGTCGCCGAGGAAGAGGCGATCACCCCGCGCAAGCGGCCGAAGGCGCGCGACGCGCTCGCAAGCGCGACGTACGGCATCAACGTCGTCGGCGTCGAGGACGTGCTCGTGCGGCTCGCGAAGTGCTGCACGCCGGTGCCGGGCGATCCGATCGTCGGGTACATCTCGCTCGGGCGCGGCATCACGATCCACCGCGAGGACTGTCCGAACGCGAAGGCGCTGATGCGCAACCCGGAGCGGTTCACCGCGGTCGAGTGGGAGGGCGGCCCGACGCAGAGCTTCCGCGTCCAGATCGCGCTCGACTCGTGGGATCGCCCGCGGCTGCTCGAGGACGTCGCGCGCACGTTCGCCGAGCACGGCGCGAACATCGTCTCGTACGGCGGCACGGTCGAGGATCAGATGGCGCGGAACTGGTACGTCGCCGAAGTGGGCGAGGTGAAAGCGCTCCGCGCGCTGCTGAACTCGCTGCGCAACGTCGAAGGCGTCTTCGACGCGTACCGCGTTACACCGAGCTGATCCAGGTTCAGCCGCCTCCGGCTGACCACGTGCTCGGCGCTGTCTCCGAGCGACGCTGCCTTCACGTGATTTTAGAGCCGCTTCAGAGTCTCGCGGTTTACTCGTCATCATCGGTGGGTCTGGGTTCCTGCGCTCGACGTTCGGGCTTGGCGCGCTCGTGTCCCTCGCGTTTGTCTCCGCGGGCTGCGGCGGCAGCTCGCCGGGGAGCCACGTGGCGCAACTCGGCTCCACGACGACCGCGAGGCAGACCGGTTCCGGCACCCCACGCACTTTCGGAGAGTCGACACTTTCCCAAGCGCTCGTCTACGCCCATTGCCTCCGCTCCCACGGTGTACCGCTTTGGCCCAACCCTGAGAGTGGCGGATCGTTCGTCAAGTCCAAGCTGACTCCGCGTCAGCTCGGCGTCAGCACGTCACGGATCGGGACGGCGGAGCGAGCATGCAGATCCCAGGTGCCAACCTATTCCGCCGCCGAGCAGTCGCACGTCCTGGCACAGGCGCTGAGGTTCTCCCGGTGCATGCGCGCCCATGGCGCCACGAGCTTTCCCGACCCCGAAAGCAACGGTGCGATCAGGATCCCGCATTCCATGGAGAGCTCGCCGGCGTACCTGGCTGCCCTCCGCTTCTGCCTGCACAGGTACGGAGTGCCTCCGCCCCCAAGCCCGGCCGGCTAAGACGTCACGGCTCCCAGGCTTCGCCGCCCGTGTCCCAGCCGACGAGGCAGAGATCGGCGATCTCCGCGGCCACCTGCTCGAGGTGCGCGCGGTCGACGTCGCCGTCCGCCGCGAGCTCGGCGACGCGCTCACCTTTCCAGGTCACCGGGACGCTCACGCGGCGCGCGTCGTCCGCGGCGCCCGCCTCCGGGCCGAGCACGAGCTCGCCGTCCTCGACGAAGTAGATCCCGGCCCACGTGCAGCCGTCGCTCGCGGCGAGGGCCGCAACGGTCTGCCGCAGGACGTCGTCGGCGTCAGGCGACACCGAGCCGCTCCTTGTACTCGTCCGGGATCGGAAGCGCCGCGCGCGCAGCGAGATCGACGTACACGAGCGTCTGATGCGCGGTCACCATGAGCGTGTCCTCCGGCAGCTTGTGCGCGGCGAACTCGTACGTGATGCTCGTCCTCCCGACGCGCGCTACGCGCACACGGATCTCGATCTCGTCGTCGAACATCGCCGGCGCGAAGTACTCGACGTCGTTGGCGCGCATGACGAACTCGCCGGCGCTTTCGTAGCGCAGCAGGCCGAGCGAGCGCAGGTACTCGACGCGCGCGAGGTCGAAGTACGGGTTGTACCGCCCGTAGTAGACGATCCCCTGCGCATCGGTGTCGGAGAAGCCGACCCGCGTGCGCGCCGAAAACGCGTACTCGCTCACGATCGAATCAGGTCGAGCACTTCGTCGCGCTTCCGCTCCATGAGCTCCTCGGAAGTCGCCTCGAGGTTGAGGCGCAGCAGCGGCTCGGTGTTCGACGGGCGCACGTTGAAGTGCCAGTCCTCGGCGTCGACGGAGATGCCGTCCAGGTGCGAGATCTTTCCCTCGCCGGCGTAGTGCTCCTTGATCTCCTGCAGCTTCAGCGCGACGTCCTTCACCGGCGTGTTCAGCTCGCCGGTGAGGTAGTGGCCCACGCGCAGCGGCGCGATGATCTCCGACAGCTTCTTCCCCTTGCGCGAGATCAGCTCGAGCATGAGCAGGAACGGCACGACGCCGGTGTCGGCCTGCGAGAAGTCGCGGAAGTAGTAATGCCCGGACACCTCACCGCCGAACGCGGCGTGATCCTTGCGCATGCGCGCCTTGATGAACGCGTGGCCAACGCGGTTGATCAGCGCCTCGCCGCCGTCGCGCTCGATCGTCTCCGGCACAGCGCGGCTCGCGCGCACGTCGTAGATGATCTTCGCGCCCGGCTCCTTCGCAAGCACCAGCTCCGCAAACAGCGCCGTCACGAAGTCGCCGGGGACGAACTCCCCGGTGTCGTCGACGAAGAAGCAGCGGTCGCCGTCGCCGTCGAACGCGACGCCGAGGTCGGCGCCCTCCTCGAGCGTCTTCCCGACGATGAACTCGCGATTCTCGGGAAGGAGCGGGTTCGGCTCGTGGTTCGGGAACGAGCCGTCCGGGTCGAAGAAGCAGCGCACGACCTCCACCGTCGGCAGGCGGTCGAGCACAGGCGGGAGCAACGCGCCCGCCATCCCGTTCGCCGCGTCGATCACGACTTTCAGCGGCCGCAGCGCAGACGCGTCGATGAAGGACATCACCCGGTCGACGTACGCAGGCCAGATGTCGTATTCCGACACCGTTCCCGGCGGGCCCGTCCGGTGCCAGGCTCCGGCCGTGGCCCGGTCGCGCACGTCCAGGAGTCCCGACTCGCCGCCGACGGGCAGCGCGCCGCGGCGCACGATCTTCATCCCCGTGTACTCCTTCGGGTTGTGCGAGGCGGTGACGGTGAGGCCGCCGTCCAGCCCGAGGTCGCCGACGGCGAAATAGAGCATCTCCGTCCCGATCATCCCGAGGTCGAGGACGTCGGCTCCGCCGTCGGCCGCGCCGCGGATCGCCGCCGCCGCCATCGACGGGCTCGAGAGGCGCATGTCGCGGCCGACCGCGAAGCGCTTCGGCTCGAACTGCTCGACCACCGCGCGCCCGATCGCGTACGCGCCCTCCTCGTCCAGCTCGACGCCGTAGATGCCGCGCACGTCGTACGCCTTGAAGATCGCCGGATCGAGCATGCCGCGCCGATCCTAGCCCGCTGGTCGCCACGTACCATGAAGGCATGGAGCGCAAGCTCGCAACCGTTCTCTTCGTGGACCTCGTCAGCTCGACCGAGCTCGTCTCCGAGTCCGACCCCGAGGTCGTCCGGCGGCGCGTCAGCCGGTTCTTCGACCAGGTCTCGCACTGCATCGTCACGCACGGCGGGACCGTGGAGAAGTTCGCCGGGGACGCGGTCATGGCGGCCTTCGGCGTGCCGCTCGCGCACGAAGACGACGCCGAGCGCGCCGTCCGGGCCGCTCTGGCGACGCTCGAGCGCGTCCGCGAGCTCGGCCTCGAGGCGCGCGTCGGCATCGAGTCGGGCGAGATCGTCGCCGACGACTCCG
>DASYFU010000404.1:0-1857 GCA_036498225.1 Gaiellaceae bacterium
CTCGCCCGTGCGCGCCGTGATCGTCACGCACGCGCTGATGTCCGTCCCGGCGTTGGTGATGAACATCTTCGCGCCGTTCACGATCCACTGTCCGTCGCGTAGCTCCGCGCGCGTGCTCGTCGCGCCGGCATCGGACCCCGCGTTCGGCTCCGTCAGCCCGAAGGCGGCGAGGCCCTCGCCGGAGGCGAGCCGTGGCAGCCACTCCTGCTTCTGCTCCTCGGTGCCGTACAGGTAGATCGGCATCGTCCCGAGCGACGTGTGCGCGGCGACGGTAATGGCCACCGACGAGTCGATCCGCGTGAGCTCCTCGATCGCGATCGCGTACGAGACGGTGTCGGCGCCCGCACCGCCGTACTCCTCCGGGATCGGGATCCCCATCAACCCAAGCTCGGCCATCTCCGCGACGAGCTCGTACGGGAAGCGCGCCTCGCGGTCGAGCTCCTCCGCGACGGGCGCAACGCGCGTCAGCGCGAACTCCCGCACCGTGTCCTTCAGTAGCTGTTGCTCGGGCGTGAGCTCGAAGTTCACGCGAAGCTCGAGGCGAGCTCGGCGATGAGCCGCACGCCGTAACCCGTGCCGCCGGGAACGCGCAGGTAGTCGCCGCGCGAACGATCGATGAACCCGGGGCCGGCCATGTCGACGTGTGCCCACGGGCCCTCGCCGGCGAACTCCTGCAGGAACTCGGCGGCGAGCGCCGGGCTGGCCTCGCGCAGCGTCGAGCCGTTCTTCATGTCCGCGTAGGCGGAGTCGACGTAGCGGCGATAGCGCGGATGGAGCGGGAACGGCCAGACGAGGTCGCCGCTCCGGTTGCCCGCCGCGATGATGCGGTCGCGCCAGCCGTCGTCGTTCGCGAAGAAGCCCGCGTACAGATCGCCGAGCGCGATCGACATCGCGCCCGTCAGCGTGGCGAGATCGATGATGTGCGTCGCGCCTTCGCGCCGCGCGTACCAGAGCGCGTCGGCGAGGACCAGGCGCCCCTCCGCATCCGTGTTGATGATCTCGATCGTCTTGCCGTTCGCGGCGGTGAGAATGTCTCCGGGACGGAACGAGTGGCCGCTCGGCAGGTTCTCTGCGGCGGCGAGCACCGCGATCGCGCGTACGGGGAGCCCGAGCGCGGCGATCGCGCCGATGCCGTGCAGCGTTCCTGCACCGCCCGCCATGTCGCCCTTCATCGCGTCCATCCCGCTCGCGGGCTTGATCGAGATGCCGCCGGAGTCGAACGTGATCGCCTTGCCGACGAGGCCGAGCACGACGTCGGGATGCGTCGGCTTCGGGGGCTCATACGTCAGGACGATGAGGCGCGGCTCGTTGTGCGAGCCGCTGCCGACCGCGAGGAGCGCGCCCATGCCGAGCTTCTCCATCTCCTTCGGGCCGAGCACGGTCGCGGTCAGGTGCTCGTGCTCGTCGGCGAGCGCGCTCGCCTGCTCGGCGAGCGTCACGGGATAGAGCTCGTTCGGCGGCATGTTCGCGAGGTCGCGCGCACGATTGGTTCGCTCGGCCAAGAGCGCCGCACGCTCGGCCGCGGCGCGCAGCTCCGGCGTCTCGAAGTGCCCGACGACGATGTGGTCGATCGCCTTCGGACGACCGTTCTCGCGCGTCTTCCAGCGACCCGGCGAGTACCCGCCGATGATCGTCCCTTCGACGAGCGCGGCCGCCTGGTCGGCGAGCGGGACGTCGAGCCGCTCGTCCAACTGCCAGCAGAGGGTCCCACCGACGCGGGAGAGCTCGTTCGCGGCGGCGGCGCCGGCCGTGCGGAGCGCGTCGAGGTCGACATCCTCGCGCTTGCCGATGCCGGCCGCGACGATTCGCGTGCCGCCGTCGTGGACGATCACGGCTTCGCCGCGCTCGCCGCGCAGC
>DASYFU010000405.1:0-4628 GCA_036498225.1 Gaiellaceae bacterium
CGACGACGAGACGCGTGCGCAGCTCCTGCGCACGCGTGAGCAGCGCCCCCAGCCGCCGCTGGACGACAAGGTCATCGCGTCGTGGAACGGTCTCGCGCTCGCCGCGCTCGCCGAAGGCGCTCGACGGCTCGAGCGCGACGACCTGCTCCGTGCGGCGGTCGACCTCGGCGAGCTGCTCGACGCCGACCCGCTATGGCGCACGATGCGCGACGGCCGCGCGAAGCATCCCGCGTACCTCGACGATTACGCGAACGTCGCGCACGGCTTCCTCGAGCTGCACGTCGCGACCGGTGAGCTGCGCTGGCTCGTCGCCGCACGGCGCGTCGCCCTCCAGGCGGTCGAGCTGTTCGCCGACGACGAGCGCGGGGGCTTCTTCCTCACGCCCGCGGGCGGCGAGGAGCTCGTCGCGCGGCGCAAGGAGCTGGACGACAACCCGACGCCGTCCGGCAACTCGATGCTCGCGTACGTTCTGCTCCGACTCGCGCGGATCTGGGGCGACGACGAGCTGGAGCGTCGGGCTGCAGGCGTCCTGCGCCTCGTGCGCGACGTGATGCCGCGTGCCCCGTCCGCTTTCGCTTGGGCGCTGTGCGCGCTCGACTTCTACCTCTCGCCGCCACGGGAGATCGCGATCGCTGGGGGAGCCGACAGTGAGGTCGCGCGGGCGGCGTTGCGCGGCTTCGAACCGAACGCGGCGGTCGCGTTCGGCCCATCCGAGGACGTTCCGCTGCTCGCGGGCAAGGGCCTCGTCGACGGGAAACCTGCCGTGTACGTGTGCGAGAGGTTCGCGTGCCAGGCGCCCGTCACGGATCCCGCCGCTCTTGCCGATAAGTAGCGAGTGCGGCTGGGGGCTCTCATCGCGGCGATCGCGCTCGCCGGCGTCCTCGCTGCGTCGGCATCCGCGTCGGCGCGGCCTGTGACGGCGCAGGACCGCGCCCTGCTCGCCCGGCCCGCGACGCCCGAGGAGAAGATCGCGGAATCGGTCGCGGAGCGGCTCACCGGGCACCGCGACGTCTCCGTTCGCTGCGGACAGACCGGCGTCTCCGATCCGTACGTGCTCGGCGTGACGCCGATGCAGAACGGGCACGCCTTCGACTACTTCCTCATGCGGCCGGCCGAGTGCACGTATCTGAGCTGGTTCGACCAGGCGCCGACGCGCTGGGATCCGCGCACGTGCGTCCCCGCCGACTGCCGGATCATGGTCAACGTCGTCTGGGCCCTGCAGACCGTCGCGCACGAGTCGTACCACCTGCTCGGCTACACGAACGAGGCGCAGGTGGACTGCTACGGCATGCAGTCGATCTGGTTCGTCGCGGCGCGCCTCGGCGCATCCGTGCCGGAGGCGCAGGCACTCGCGGCGTTCTTCGAGCAGCGCATCTATCCGATGCGGCGGATCGAGACGCCGACGTACTGGTCGGCCGAATGCCGCAACGGCGGGACGTACGACCTCAGGCCCGGCAGCGCCGCCTGGCCCAGCTAGACGACGAACGCCTCGGGTCGCGCCGCCCCCGCGGCGAACCGCGCCGCGGAGAACGCGGACAGGTCGAGCGTCGGCTTCCGTCCGACGACGAGCTCGGCGAGATGCTCCCCGACCGCTGGGGCCTGCTGGAACCCGTGGCCCGAGAATCCCGTGGCGTAGAGGAATCGCGTCGCCTCGTCCGCCTCGCCGACGAGCGCATTCCAGTCCGGGCTGACGTCGTACCAGCCCCACCACGTCGACTGCACCGGGAGCTCGGCCAGCACCGGCAGCCGCCGCGCCGCCGTCTCGGCGACCCCTTCGAGTGAGCGTTCGCGACCACCGAATGCGAGCCCAGGCCCTTCGCGGTGGAAGTAGAACCCGGTGGAGAAGTCGATCGTGAGCGGCAACTGTTCCGGAAGGCCGCCGTCCTCCGGCGTGAACCACATGGAGCGTGCCACGCCCTCGACGGGAAGCTCCACGCCGGCGAGCGCGCCGACCTCCTTCGACCAGACGCCGGCGCAGCAGACGACCGTGCCCGTTGCGATGCGGCCGCGCGTCGTCTCGACCGCCTCGATCTTTCGGGCACGCACGTCGACGCCGGTCGCGGCGCAGCCCTGCAGGACGGTTGCTCCCGACTCGCGCGCGTAGTGCTGGACGACGGCCTCCGGCGTTGCGTACCCGTCGCGCGGGCAGAACGTCGCGGCCAGGATCCCGTCGATGGAGAGCTGCGGGATGAGCTCCTGCGCCTCCGCCGGGGTCAGCTCCCGTGAGGGGACGCCGAGCGACTGCTGCAGCTCGAGCGCACGGCGGAACTCGGCCACGTCTTCCTCGCGGTCGAGGAGAAAGAGATAGCCGTAGCGGCGGAACGCGATCTCGTCCGCCATCGCCTCGAACTCCGCGAGGGAGCGGAGCGCGATCCGGACGTTCAGCTCGTCGGCGAACTGTGCGCGAATCCCTCCGGCCGACTTGCTCGTCGAGCCGGACGCGAGCACGTCCCGCTCGAGCAACACGACGTCGTCGACACCGAGCCGCCGTAGATGGAAGGCGGTGGCGGCGCCGAGGGCGCCGCCACCGATGACCACGACGTCCGCCGAGCTAGCGGACGTTGTTGTACAGCTTCCCGAAGTAGGTGAAGGATCCGGTGGCCCCGCCTTCCCACTTGTCCAGGATCTCCTGCTCCGTCGGGAAGTTGTCCTTCGCCGACGTATTGAGGGTGATGCCCGGATAGAGGAACGGGTCCTTGACGTTCTTCATGCTCTTCAGCGCCTTCATCAGTCCGGCACGGGTCGGGTTCTTGCCGGCGTGCTGGAGCGCGTAGACGAACGTCCACGCGGCGCCGAGCCCGTAGACGACGTTCGCGTCCCCGCCGTTCAGGCTCGGGAGCAGCGGAGGCGCATACGTCGAGATGATCGACTTCGCCAGCGTCACGCCGGGCAGGTTCGCCATCGAGGCCGCCGTCGTGTCGACGAGGTAGTTCGTCGAGATGACGCCGTTGACGTTCGCCCCGTTCTGCGCCGCGATCTTGAGGAAGATCGGGTTGCTCGACACGTTCCCGAGGAACGTCGTCGGAGTCCAACCCACCTTCGTCGCGGTGACGAGCGCGGTGATCGCCTGCGACGGCAGGGCGAAGATCGCGAACGTGTCCGCCCCCGCCGCCTTCAGCGCGAGGATCTGCTGCACCAGGCTCGTCTGCGTCGGGTCGTACGACTGCGAGCTGACGATCTGGCTCTTCTTCGCGCCGAGACCGACGCGCAGCCCGGCGAAGTAGTTCTTGCCGAATGCGTCGTTTTGGTAGAGGACGCCGATCTTCGCGTTCGGCATGTTCGCCGCGATGTACTTGCCGTAGACCTTGCCCTCACCCGGATAGTCGGGCTGGTACCCGATCGTCCACGGGTACTTCTTCGCCGAGAACCCCCAGTAGGAGTCGCCGGTGGCGATGAGCACCTGCGGCACCTTGTGCTGGTTCAGGTACGACCAGATGGACAGGTTGGGCGCCGTTCCGAGGCTTCCGAAGTCGGCGAAGATCCCGTCCTGCTCGACGAGCTGCTGCGTCAGCGGCACCGTCTTGGACGGGTCGTACGCGTCGTCGAGGACGGTGAAGTCGATCTTGCGCCCGTTGACGCCGCCGTGCGCATTGACATACGCGAAGTAGGCGCCTTCAGCCGCGGGAATGGTCTTGTAGAGCGACGCCACCCCGGTGAGTGGGAAGGTGCCGCCGATGTGAATGGTCGTGGACGTGACGCCGGGATCGGCGCGATGCGCCCCGAAGGCGGCTGTCGCCGCGATCGATGCAAACAGCGCGAGCCCGGCGACTGCCGCCAGAAATCTGCCCTTCCTACCCATCAACCCTCCTAGCCGACGGTTGGCGTGCTGGTGCGGATACCGAGTATGACTCCCTTGGATCCGATTTGATAGACAGAATTGAACCGCCAGTCAAGTCCTGGCCCACAGGCGCCGGAGCCGGGGGACGAGCCCTGCCACCCCGGTCGGGAGCAGGAGCATGATCAGGATCACGAGCAGGCCGAAGACGACGTCCTGGCCGTGGGCCGAGCCGATGAGCGGGGCGGAGGCCGAGAGCGTGGGGAGGAGCGCGATGAACGCCGCCCCGATGAGGACACCCCAGAGCGACCCGAGCCCGGCCACGGCGGCCCCGATCAGGATCTTGAGCGAGAGCGTGACCGAGAACTCGTTCGGCTGGGCGAAGCCGTTCGTCGCGAGGACGAAGAGCGAGCCGGCGACGCCCGCGAGCGCGGCCGAGACGCCGAACGCGAGCGTCTTGTAGATCGCGAGGGTGACGCCCGAGGAGGTCGCGGCGATCGGACTGTCGCGGATCGCCCTGAACGCACGGCCGGTGCGCCCGCGCAGGACGAGCCAGGTGAACACGAAGGCGATCGCGGCCGCCGACCACGAGACGCCGTACAACCACGTGTTCGACACCGTGTGGTTCGCGGAGATGCCCGCGCTCCCGCCCGTGAACGTCGAGAACTTCAGCGGCAGCTGCGGCACCGATACCGCGAGCGCGAAGGTCGCGAGCGCGAGGTAGACGCCGGACAGGCGCAGCGCCGGAAGCCCGAGAAGAACGCCGCACCCGAACGTGATCGCGAACGCGAGCGGCAGCGTCGCGATGAGGTTCGTGTGGTGGTAGTGCGACATGATCGCCGTCGTGTAGCCG